>NZ_JAFLXF010000020.1:0-128823 GCF_019891575.1 Pseudomonas sp. MIS38 | reverse complement strand
CAGGTCATCTCCTTGGCGATGAGCAATGTGTCTATTAAAAAGTGTCCACCATGTCTCCGAACACCTGTCCACCATGTCTCCGGTACATACAGGGAGAGGGCTGGGGTGAGGGTGGCTTTTGATGTTTTACTTCTGCGTCCCGTCATCATGCTGCAGATTGGCCTGAGTCAGGTTGCTCCCCGCCGGCACGCTGCGCGTCAGCCACACATTACCGCCGATGGTCGACCCCTGGCCGATAGTGATCCGTCCCAGAATTGTCGCGCCGGCATAAATCACCACGTCGTCCTCGACAATCGGATGGCGTGGATGGCCCTTCTGCAACTGCCCGTCTTCATCCGCCGGGAAGCGCTTGGCGCCCAAAGTCACGGCCTGATAGATCCGCACCCGCTCGCCGATGATCGCGGTCTCGCCGATCACCACACCCGTACCGTGATCGATGAAGAAACTGCGGCCGATCTGCGCGCCTGGATGGATATCGATGCCGGTGGCCGAGTGCGCAATCTCCGCGCTGATTCGCGCCAGCAACGGCAACCCGGCGCGATACAAATGGTGCGCCAGACGATGGTGAATCACCGCCAGAATTCCCGGATAGCACAGCAACACTTCATCGACGCTGCGTGCCGCCGGATCGCCGTGATAGGCGGCCAGCACGTCGGTGTCGAGCAGGCTGCGCAGGCCCGGCAAGGCCAGGGCGAAATCCTGAATGATGCGGATCGCCTGAGCTTCGACGTCAGCATCGCCTTGAGCGCTGTGCCGGGCGACATAACGCAACTCCAGCCGCGCCTGCGCCAGCAAGGCATTCAATGAGGTATCGAGGGTGTGACCGACATAGAAGTCCTCACTCTCCTCACGCAGATCCACCGGCCCCAGCCGCATTGGGAACAACGCACCACACAGCGCCTCGAGAATCTCGGCCATCGCCGCGCGGGACGGTAACTCGCGACCACCCTGCTCGCCGCTGGCCCGGCCATTCTGGGTACGCCACTGATCCCGCGCGGTACGCAGTTGGCTGACGATGGTCTGCAATTGCCAATGGCTGGAACGCTCGCTCACGGTAAAGACTCCTCACGGGCGGCCGGACGGTCTGGCCGCGTCAACGGCGACTACTTTACGGCATGCCCGTGAGGGCGAATTAAGAACCGATAGTGCTGGACTAAGCACATTTGGCTATAAGCGATTCACGGTTGCCCCGGTAAAACGGCGTGCCTATAGTCCTGTCATCTTTCTCCGCCAGTACGGACTCATGATCAAACAACAGCTGGATCGCTTTAACCGTCTCGACCTGCTCGCCCAACCCACGCCGCTGGAAAAACTTGAACGTCTGTCCGCCTGGCTGGGTCGCGATGTGTACATCAAACGCGATGACCTGACGCCGCTGGCCATGGGCGGCAACAAGCTGCGCAAACTCGAATACCTCGCCGCCGATGCCCTCGCTCAGGGCGCCGACACGCTGATCACCGCCGGTGCCCTGCAATCGAACCACGTGCGCCAGACCGCCGCGCTGGCGGCCAAACTCGGCCTGGGGTGCGTGGCGCTGCTGGAGAATCCGCTGGGCACCGACGACAGCAACTACACCGGCAACGGCAACCGCCTGCTGCTCGATCTGTTCGACACCAAGGTCGAGCTGGTGGACAACCTCGATAACGCCGACGAACAACTCGCCGCACTCGCTGTGCGCATGCGCAGCAATGGCAAGAAACCGTATCTGGTGCCGATCGGTGGCTCGAATGCCCTCGGTGCATTGGGCTACGTACGTGCCGGTCTGGAACTGGCGGAACAGATCAAGGACACCGGCCTGAATTTCGCCGCCGTGGTGCTGGCCTCGGGCAGCGCCGGGACCCACAGCGGTCTGGCGCTGGCCTTGAGCGAAGCGCTGCCGCAGTTGCCGGTGATCGGCGTGACCGTCTCGCGCAGCGAAGAAGATCAGCGCCCGAAAGTGCAGGGTCTGGCCGAGCGCACGGCGGAGCTGCTGGGTGTGAAATTACCAGTGAACTTCAAGGTCGAGTTGTGGGACGAATACTTCGGCCCGCGTTACGGCGAGCCAAATGCCGGGACACTGGCGGCGGTGAAACTGTTGGCCAGTCAGGACGCGGTGCTGCTCGATCCGGTTTATACCGGCAAGGCCATGGCCGGCCTGCTCGACGGGATCGGCCGCCAGCGTTTCGACGATGGCCCGATCATCTTCCTGCACACCGGTGGGGCGCCGGCGTTGTTTGCCTATAAGGATTCGCTGACAAGCTGATCCTCCCAGCTGCAAGAATTTCTGTGGTGAGGGGATTTATCCCCGTTGGACTGCGCAGCAGTCCCCTGCTCTTCAAGTCAGAAGAGAGGGCCGCTTCGCGCCCCATCGGGGATAAATCCCCTCGCCACAATTGATCATCTATATTCGAAATTGGAATAACAGAAAGATCATTAAGTATTTTCAAGTCTAAAGCAGACATCTTATAGTCTCGCCGCAGGCGAATTTCGGGCAAGACGCATAAGCTGCTTTAGGGCACGATAACGCAGTCGTTCAATTCCCGGATTCGCCAACCTTCCTTAAGCGTCTTCCATAAGAAAACACAGGGGCTTGTCATGAATTTTTCCGCACTACGTCGCACTATGCTGGTAGGTTCGCTGGGCCTTGCACTGAGCGCCGGCCTGACCGGCCAGGCATCCGCCGGTGAGCAGCTGCAACAGATCAAGGACAAAGGCGTTATCAACGTCGGCCTGGAAGGCACTTATCCACCGTTCAGCTTCGTTGACGAGAACGGCAAACTGTCCGGTTTCGAAGTCGAACTCTCCGAAGCCCTGGCGCAGAAACTCGGCGTCAAAGCCAAGATTCAGCCAACCAAGTGGGACGGTATCCTCGCTGCGCTGGAATCCAAACGTCTCGACGTCGTGGTCAACCAGGTGACCATCTCCGACGAACGCAAGAAGAAGTATGACTTCTCCGAGCCGTACACCGTTTCCGGGATTCAGGCGCTGGTGCTGAAGGACAAGGAAGCCAAGTTGAACATCAAGACTGCCGCCGATCTGTCCGGCAAGAAAGTCGGTGTCGGCCTGGGCACCAACTACGAACAATGGGTCCGCGCCAACGTGCCGGGCGCTGACGTGCGTACCTACGACGATGATCCGACCAAGTTCGCCGACCTGAACAACGGCCGCACCGACGCCATCCTGATCGACCGTCTGGCTGCCCTTGAATACGCCAAGAAAGCCCCGAAAACCGTGGCTGCCGGTGAAGCGTTCTCCCGTCAGGAATCCGGTATCGCCCTGCGCAAAGGCGAGCCTGAGCTGCTGGCTGCGGTGAACAAGGCTCTCGACGAACTGCGTGCCGACGGTACCCTTGAGAAGCTGTCGAAGAAATACTTCAACGCTGACGTCACCAAATAATGGAAGAAGCTTTCCAACTCGCACTGGATTCCGCGCCCTTTCTGCTCAAGGGCGCGTACTACACGGTCATCCTCAGTCTGGGCGGCATGTTCTTCGGCTTGCTGCTGGGCTTCGGCCTGGCCTTGATGCGCCTGTCGCGCTTCAAACTGGTGAGCTGGATTGCCCGCATCTACGTGTCGTTCTTTCGCGGCACGCCGTTGCTGGTGCAACTGTTCGTGATCTATTACGGCTTGCCGCAATTGGGTCTGGAACTGGATCCACTGCCAGCGGCGCTGATCGGCTTCTCGCTGAACATGGCTGCCTACGCCTGTGAAATCCTCCGTGCGGCAATCGGTTCGATCGAGCGCGGCCAGTGGGAAGCCGCCGCAAGCATCGGCATGACCCGCGCGCAAACCTTGCGCCGGGCCATTCTGCCGCAGGCCATGCGCACGGCACTGCCGCCACTGGGTAACAGCTTCATTTCGCTGGTCAAGGACACGGCACTGGCCGCCACCATTCAGGTGCCGGAACTGTTCCGCCAGGCGCAACTGATTACCGCCCGGACTTTCGAAGTCTTCACCATGTATCTTGCCGCCGCGCTGATCTACTGGATTCTGGCCACGGTGCTGTCGCATCTGCAGAACAAGTTGGAAGAGCGGGCCAATCGGCACGACCAGGAGTCCTGACCCCATGATTGTCGTGGAAAAACTGACAAAGCAGTTCAAGGGTCAAGAGGTGCTCAAGGGCATCGATCTTGAGGTGAAGGAAGGCGAGGTCGTGGCCATCATCGGCCCCAGCGGTTCGGGCAAGACCACGTTCCTGCGCTGCCTGAATTTCCTTGAGGAGCCCACCAGCGGCCGGATCAAGGTCGGCGATATCGAGATCGATACCAGCCGCCCGCTGAGCCAGCAGCAGAGTCTGGTGCGTAACCTGCGCCAGCACGTGGGTTTCGTGTTCCAGAACTTCAACCTGTTCCCCCACCGCACCGCACTGGAAAACGTCATCGAAGGGCCGATCGTGGTCAAGAAGATGGCGCGCGAGCAAGCCGTTGCCCTGGGCATGAAGCTGCTGGCCAAGGTCGGTCTGGCCGGCAAGGAAGATGCGTATCCGCGTCGTCTGTCCGGCGGTCAGCAACAGCGCGTGGCGATTGCCCGGGCGCTGGCGATGGAGCCGGAAGTGATCCTGTTCGACGAGCCGACCTCGGCCCTCGACCCGGAACTGGTGGGCGAAGTACTGGCGACCATTCGCGGTCTCGCTGAAGAAAAACGCACCATGGTCATCGTCACCCACGAAATGGGTTTCGCCCGCGACGTGGCTAACCGTGTGGTGTTTTTCGACAAGGGCGTGATCGTCGAGCAAGGCGAAGCCAAGGCGTTGTTTGCAGATCCGAAAGAAGAACGCACCAGACAGTTTCTCAGCAAGTTCCTGAATCACGCCTGAGATACTTATTGTCTTGAGTCATTAACTTCCATGGACGGAAGTTTTACTTACCGCGCCTGAAAACTTCTAAATTCCTCCAGCTTAAACCTGTCAAAACAATACATATATGTTCTGCAACAGATACAAGTAATCTGCGGCGCGCTTTCGTGCCTGTGAAATGATCTAAATCGACCGGCACAAAAATCGCAAAACTCGCGAAAAACCGTAGTTCCATTCGCCATCACCGCTAGGCAGGATGCCTCATCAGCGTAGGACGCTTCTGATTAATCGGTAATTCACAGATTAACTAAGGCACTCTATTGACACTCTTTCCGGCACGCTCTTATCTAGTCGCCAACCGGCACCCATTAGTTGAATCAACGCTTACTCAGCCCGAACAAAGTTCACGGTTGTATTACCGATTCATCACGCCTTTTGTTGTTTCAAGAAACGGAATTCGCTGCAAGACTTCAAGGAGAGAACCCGATGACCCGCACTTCGCACGCCCCCGAACTGGCAGCGCCGAATCTGGCGTCCGCATCCAAAAACGCCATCAATCTGACCGCTGCCGCGCATTTGCTGATCGATGTCCTGCCCTACTCCGGCATGGACGCCGGTGATCTGATCGAACTGTTCTGGAACAACTGCTACGTCGCCTCGCGAGTCTTGACCAGCGAAGACGTCGGCGCCTCGATCAGCCTGCGGGTGCCGGAAAGCTTTATCGCCAGTGGCACCGCACGGATTCACTATCGAGTGATGCAAGTCGGTCAGGGGCCGGCGCTGTCGGCGGCAACGCGGGTTCAGGTCAAGCTCGACTGCCCCGGCGGCCAGCCTTCGCCGCTGTGCGGTGACGAGAATCAGCAACTGGCGCCCGTCACGCTGCCCGACACCATCCGCCGCCAGGGCGTGAACCCCAATCAGATCAAACGCGGCGTGCCGCTGACCATCGAACCCTACCTGAACATGGCCGAGGACGACGCCATCACCTTGCGCTGGGGCGACGTGCGTATGGACCTGGCCCGGATCACCGCTGCCGATGTTGGCCTGCCGATTCAGGTCTGGGTGCCACCGGCAGTGATCGTCGAGGGCGGTGAGGATCTGCGCCTGGACGTGACCTACTGCGTCATCGACTGGGTGGGCAACAACTCACGCTGGGCGCCGCCCCGGACGCTGAAGATCGGTTGCGTGAATCCTTATCTGAAGGTGCCGCTGCGCCAAGCGCTGAAGGCTGCTGAATCGACCAAGGATTGATGCCGCATTCCTGTGCTCATGGGGCTTTGTAGTGAGGTGATTTAGCGAAACGTCGCACCGCCCCGATGGACTGCGAAGCAATCCCGTTTTTTATGACTCAGAAAAGGCCGCTGCGCGGCCTGTCGGGGATGAATCCCCTCACCACAGGTTGTATTGCCACGGCTGAGAGCCTGTTAACCAACCCGACCACCGCCCCTTCTATACATATTCCTAAAAGTTAGTTTATTTAATATTTATACACGCTTAGGGTATATGAACCGGACCACCGGACATTCTTTCGTTCGCCGCACTTTTGCGGCGTTTTTCATGAGATGTGAGGTAGGTAGTATGGTCCGGAACACAATCACCCCAGTGCAGATCGCCAGGGCATTGCGTGCAGCCAAGGAGCGGCACTGATGTCCAGTCTGGCAGACGCAAATCTCCAGTCTGATCTGGACATCGCCCCACTGTTGTTGCCCGCGCAGGTTTTGCGCAACGACGCCGAAGCCATCAAGGCTGCCCACGAACTGGCGCAGGTTGCCCGTGTGCAGGCCGCCAAACGCGACCGCCAGCGCAAGCTGCCGTGGTCGGAAATCGAACAGTTCACCCGCAGCGGCCTCGGCAGCATTGCCATCCCGCGTGAGTACGGCGGCCCACAGGTTTCATTCGTCACATTGGCCGAAGTGTTCGCAATCATTTCCGCGGCCGATCCGGCGCTGGGACAGATCCCGCAGAACCAGTTCGGCATCATCAATCTGGTACTCGGCAGCGCCACCGAAGTGCAGAAAAAACAGCTGTTCCAGAGTGTTCTGGAAGGCTGGCGCATCGGCAATGCCGGCCCTGAGCGCGGCACCAAAAACACCCTGGAATTGAAAGCGCGCATCACCGCCGACGGCGACGATTACGTGATCAACGGCCAGAAGTTCTACTCCACCGGCGCGCTGTTCGCGCACTGGGTGGCGGTCAAGGCGCTCAATGACGACGGCAAACAAGTGCTGGCCTTCGTCCGCCGTGGCACCCCGGGCCTGCGCATCGTTGATGACTGGTCGGGCTTCGGTCAGCGCACCACCGCCAGCGGCACGATTCTGCTGAACAACGTGCGCGTCGAGTCGAGCCTGGTCGTCGATAACTGGAAAATCAACGAGAAGCCCAATACTCAAGGCGCCGTGTCGCAGCTGATTCAGGCAGCCATCGACGCCGGCATCGCCCGTGGCGCCATCGACGATGCCATCGAGTTCGTCAAAACCCGCGCGCGGCCCTGGATCGACGCCAAGGTCGAGCGCGCCAGCGATGACCTCTACGTGATCGCCGACATCGGCAAGCTGAAAATCGAACTGCACGCGGCTGAAGCACTGTTGCGCAAGGCCGGCAAAGTGCTCGACCAAGTCCATGCCGCGCCGCTGACCGCCGAGTCCGCCGCCCGCGCTTCGATTGCGGTGGCCGAAGCCAAAGTGCTGACTACCGAGATCTCGCTGCTGGCCAGCGAAAAACTCTTCGAACTGGCCGGCAGCCGCGCGACCCTCGCCGAATTCAACCTCGACCGCCACTGGCGCAACGCCCGGGTGCACACCCTGCACGACCCGGTGCGCTGGAAATATCACGCGGTCGGCGCCTATCGCCTCAACGGCACTCTACCGGCTCGCCATTCCTGGATTTAACGACCAGACATCTGGAGAAGCATATGACTTATTCTCACCCCGTCGCGGTCATCACCAGCGATGAGCAAGCCCTGATCGTCGCCAGCGACCTGGCCGAAGATTTCAAACGCGACAGTGCCGTGCGCGACCGTGAACGCCGCCTGCCACTGCCGGAACTCGACGTGTTTTCCCGCTCCGGCCTGTGGGGCATCAGCGTCCCCAAGGAGTATGGCGGCGCCGGTGTGTCCAACGTGACCCTGGCCAAAGTCATCGCCCTGATCGCTCAGGCTGACGGCTCCCTCGGGCAGATTCCACAAAACCACTTTTACGCCCTTGAAGTGCTGCGCGTTAACGGCAGCCACGAGCAGAAACAACGCCTGTACGCCGAGGTGCTGGCCGGCCAGCGCTTCGGCAACGCCTTGGCGGAACTGGGTACCAAAACCGCCCACGACCGCGCCACCAGCCTCAAGCGTGACGGCGACGGCTATCGCATCAACGGTCGCAAGTTTTATGCGACCGGCGCGATCTACGCGCAGCGCATCCCGACTTCCGTGGTCGATGAAAATGGCGTGCAGCAACTGGCCTTCGTCCCGCGTGACAGCAAGGGCCTGACGGTGATCGACGACTGGAGTGGTTTCGGTCAGCGCACCACCGGCAGCGGATCCGTGGTGTTCGAAGACGTCTACGTTGCCGCCGAGGACGTAATACCGTTTCAGAGCGCTTTCGAGCGTCCGACCACGGTCGGCCCGCTGGCGCAGATCCTTCACGCCGCCATCGACACTGGCATCGCTCGCGCCGCTTACGAAGATGCCCTGCACTTCGTGCGCAGCAAGACCCGGCCATGGATCGACTCCGGTAACGACAAGGCCACCGAAGACCCGCTGACCCTGAAGAGCTTCGGCCACTTGAGTATTCGCCTGCACGCCACCGAAGCGCTGCTTGAGCGCTCTGGCGAATTCCTCGACAAGGCCCAGGCCGAGACCAATGCCGAAACCGTCGCTGCCGCGTCGATTGCCGTCGCCGAAGCACGGGCGATCAGCACCGAAATCTCGCTCGCCGCAGGCAGCACGCTGTTCGAACTGGCCGGCAGTCAGGCGACCCTGATCGAGCACGGCCTCGACCGTCACTGGCGCAACGCCCGGGTGCACACCCTGCACGACCCGGTGCGCTGGAAGTATCACGCGGTGGGCAATTACTACCTCAACGATGAAAAGCCTCCGCTGCGAGGAACGATCTGATGAGCGGCGCAAAAAAGAAGATCCTGCTCAACGCGTTCAACATGAACTGCATCGGCCACATCAACCACGGCCTGTGGACGCATCCACGCGACACGTCGACGCGCTACAACACCATCGAGTACTGGACAGAACTGGCGCAGTTGCTGGAGCGCGGGCTGTTTGACGGGCTGTTCATCGCCGACATCGTCGGCGTGTACGACGTCTACCAGAACTCGGTGGACGTCACGCTCAAAGAGTCGATCCAGTTGCCGGTCAACGACCCGCTGCTGCTGGTGTCGGCAATGGCCGCCGTGACGAAAAATCTCGGCTTCGGCCTCACCGCCAACCTCACTTACGAGCCGCCCTATCTGTTCGCCCGACGCATGTCGTCGCTCGATCATCTGAGTCGTGGTCGGGTCGGCTGGAACATCGTCACCGGTTACCTCGACAGCGCCGCCAAGGCCATGGGCCTGCGCGAACAGGTCGAGCATGACCGGCGCTACGATCAGGCCGACGAGTACCTCGAAGTGCTCTACAAACTCTGGGAAGGCAGTTGGGAAAACGGCGCGGTGCTCAATGACCGTGAGCAGCGCATCTACGCGCAGCCGGAGAAGGTGCACAAGGTCGAGCACCACGGCGAGTTCTATCAGGTCGAGGGTTATCACCTCTGCGAGCCGTCGCCGCAGCGCACACCCGTGCTGTTCCAGGCTGGCAGTTCCGATCGTGGATTGCTGTTCGCCGGGCGTCACGCCGAGTGCGTGTTCATCAGCGGCCAGAACAAGCCGTCGACCAAAGTGCAGGTGGACAAGGTCCGCGCCAGCGCCGTCGAAGCCGGACGCAATCCCGAGGATATCAAGGTGTTCATGGGCCTCAACGTGATCGTCGGCGCGACCGAAGAGGCCGCGTGGGCCAAGCACGCCGAGTACCTGAGTTATGCCAGCGCCGAGGCCGGCGTCGCGCATTTCTCAGCCTCCACCGGCATCGACTTTTCCCAGTATGAAATCGACGAACCGATCCAGTACGTCAAGAGCAATGCCATCCAGTCCGCGACCAAGAACCTGCAGAACAACGACTGGACCCGACGCAAATTGCTCGATCAGCACGCCCTCGGTGGCCGCTACATCACCGTGGTCGGCTCGCCTGAGCAGGTGGCGGATGAACTGGAAGCGTGGATCGCCGAAACCGGGCTGGACGGCTTCAACCTGACGCGCATCGTTACCCCGGAAAGCTATGTCGATTTCATTGAGCTGGTGATTCCGGAGCTGCAACGGCGTGGGTCGTACAAGACTGCGTATGACAGCGGCAGTTTGCGCGAAAAGCTGTTTCACGGGGCGGCGCAACTCCCTGAGCAACACATCGGGTCTTCATTTCGCCGCTAAAAGCTTCGCGAGCAAGCCCGCTCCCACAGGGGGAACGCATTCCAAAATGTGGGAGCGGGCTTGCTCGCGAAGAGGCCCGACCAGACACCACAAAATTCATGCACTGACTGGAAACCACACCATGACCAAGAAACTTCTGTCCCACCCAGTCAAAGCACTGGCCCTGGCCTTCGGCCTTTTCAGCTCGGCGGTGTTCGCCGCCGATGCACCACTGAAAATCGGCACCACCGCCGCCTTCGCCATTCCACTGGAAGCCGCCGTCGAAGAGGCCTCCAAACAAGGCCTGAAAGTCGAGCTGGTGGAGTTCACCGACTGGATCGCACCGAACGTCAGCCTCGCCGCCGGCGACATCGATGTGAATTACTTCCAGCACATCCCGTTCCTCGAAAACGCCAAGGCCGCCTCCGGTTTTGACCTGGTGCCGTTCGCCCCGGGGATCATCAACAACGTCGGCCTCTATTCGAAAAAATACAAAAGCTTCGACGAGTTGCCTGAAGGCGCCAGCGTCGCCATCGCCAACGACCCGATCAACAGCGGTCGCGGTCTGCAACTGCTGGCCAAGGCTGGTCTGATCACCCTGAAACCGGGGGTCGGCTACAAGGCCACCGAAGACGACATCGTCGCCAACCCGAAGAAGATCAAGATCCTGCAAGTCGAAGCCGTGCAACTGGTGCGCGCCTACGATGACGCCGATCTGGTCCAGGGCTACCCGGCCTACATCCGTCTGGCGAAAACCTTCGATGCCGGCTCGGCGCTGCTGTTCGACGGTCTCGACCACAAGGAATACGTGATCCAGTTCGTCATCCAGCCCAAGAGCAAAGACGACCCGCGCCTGATCAAATTCGTCGACATCTACCAGCACTCGCCGGCCGTTCGCGCCGCGTTGGATAAGGCTCACGGCAAGCTGTATCAGGCCGGTTGGGAAAGCTGAACATGACGGCCGCGATCCAACGGCGACTGGAGATTCCAGAGCCAGAAAATGCTGAAAAAACCGAACTGCATCCCGAGCTGAATCGCGCCCACGTGCGCTTCATCGGCCTGGGTAAAACCTACGAAGGTCGACAAGGCCCGGTCGCGGCCCTGCAAGGCATCGATCTGGCGATCCAGCGCGGCGAGGTGTTCGGCATCATCGGGCGCAGCGGCGCCGGCAAGTCGTCGCTGATCCGCACGATCAATCGTCTGGAACAACCGACTGCGGGGCGGGTGTTGATTGATCAGGTCGACATCGGCGGGTTCGATGAAGACCGGCTGGTCACGCTGCGGCGTCGCATCGGCATGATCTTCCAGCACTTCAACCTGATGTCGGCCAAGACCGTGTGGCAGAACGTCGAACTGCCGCTGAAAGTCGCGGGTGTACCGAAGGCGCAACGCGAGCAGAAGGTGCGTGAACTGCTCGAACTGGTCGGCCTGCAAGCCAAGCACAAGGCTTACCCGGCGCACCTTTCCGGCGGGCAGAAACAGCGTGTCGGCATCGCCCGCGCATTGGTGCATGACCCGGACATTCTGCTGTGCGACGAAGCCACTTCGGCGCTCGATCCCGAGACCACTCAGTCGATCCTCGGCCTGCTGCGCGAGATCAACCGGCGCCTCGGCCTGACCATCGTGTTGATCACCCATGAAATGGCGGTGATCCGCGAAATCTGCGACCGCGTGGTGGTCCTGGAACACGGGCGGATCGTCGAGCAAGGCCCGGTCTGGGAAGTGTTCGGCAATCCGCAGCACGAGGTCAGCCAGACCTTGCTCGCGCCGCTGCAACACGCACTGCCGGAAGAATTGCAAAGCCGTCTGCATGCTCAGCCACCCTCCCCGGGCGCGGCGGTGGTGCTGCGTTTGCAGTTCACTGGCAGTGCCGCCGACGAGCCGGATCTGGCGGCGCTGTTCGCCGCTCTCGGCGGACGCGTGAAGTTGCTGCAGGGCGGCGTTGAGCGGATTCAGGGCCACGCGCTGGGACAACTGTTGCTGGCGGTCAGCGGCTCGGCCCTGAGCGCCGAACAATTGCGCGAGCGCGCCGGGCAGTGGGCGCAACGAGTGGAGGTATCGGGTTATGTGGTTTGATCGTTTGCTCCAGGGTTTCATCGACACCTTCCTGATGGTCGGCGTGTCGTCGCTGATCGCGTTGCTGGTGGGAATCCCGATGGCGGTGATTCTGGTCACCAGCGACAAGGGCGGCATCTATCAGGCGCCGCTGCTCAACCGGGCGCTGGGCGCGTTCGTGAATCTGTTCCGCTCGATCCCGTTTCTGATTCTGATGGTCGCGCTGATTCCATTTACCCGACTGATTGTCGGCACCACGTACGGTGTGTGGGCGGCGGTGGTGCCGCTGACCATCGCCGCGACGCCGTTCTTTGCGCGGATTGCCGAAGTGAGTCTGCGTGAGGTCGATCACGGCTTGATCGAGGCGGCGCAGGCCATGGGCTGCCGGCGCTGGCACATCGTCTGGCACGTGCTGTTGCCTGAAGCGCTGCCGGGGATTGTTGGCGGGTTCACGATTACGCTGGTGACAATGATCAACTCGTCAGCCATGGCCGGGGCGATTGGTGCCGGTGGTTTGGGCGATATCGCTTACCGCTACGGTTATCAGCGTTTTGACAGCCAGATCATGCTGACGGTGATTGTGTTGCTGGTGGCGTTGGTGGCGGTGATTCAGTTGGGTGGAGATCGTCTGGCACGGGGCCTGAACAAGCGCTAAGTCATGCCGCACCTCTGAAACCGCTATCGCGAGCAGGCTCACTCCTACAGGGGACGCATTTCAAATGTAGGAGTGAGCCTGCTCGCGATGGGCTGCGCAGCGGCCCCGCTGGTTGGCGTATATTCGGCGAATCCCAACTGCCGCGCAGCCCTCGACCATGAAGCAAACCCCCACCGATCTGGAACAGATCACCGCCACCACCCTCGGCCACTACAACTCGGTGGCCGAAGACTTCCGCGAAGGCACCCGCGACCACGATGTCAGCCAGAACATCGACGCGCTGCTACGGCATATCCACGGCACTGCGCCGTTCACAATTCTCGATTTCGGCTGCGGCCCGGGGCGTGACTTGCAGACGTTCACCCGCATGGGCCACGTCGCGGTCGGCCTCGATGGCACGCCGGAATTTGCGCGCATGGCCCGCGAGGACAGCGGTTGCGAGGTCTGGCAGCAGGACTTTCTGAAGCTCAATCTGCCGGCCGAGCGCTTCGACGGGATCTTCGCCAATGCGGTGCTGTTTCATGTGCCGTTGCAGGAGTTGCCGCGTGTGCTCGGGCAGCTGCATGGCACGCTGAAACCGGGCGGGGTGTTGTTCAGTTCCAATCCTCGCGGGGATAACCGTGAGGGCTGGAACGGGCCGCGCTATGGTTCGTACCACGATCTGGAAGCGTGGCGCGGGTTGCTCACGGCAGCGGGGTTTGTCGAGCTTGAGCATTACTACCGGCCGGCGGGATTGCCGCGCGAGCAACAGCCTTGGCTGGCCAGCGTATGGCGTAAATCTGCGTAGTCAGTTCTGACGCCTTCGCGAGCAAGCCCGCTCCCACAGTTGGAATGCGTACCCCCTGTGGGAGCGGGCTTGCTCGCGAATAGAGTGCGCAGCACTCGCTTTTAGCGGGTCTCTTTCTGCGGCTCGCGAATCTTGTACCAGGCCACATACAGCGCCGGCAGAAACAGCAGGGTCAGCAACGTCGCCACCACGATCCCGCCAATCATCGCGTAGGCCATCGGCCCCCAGAACACTTCCCGGGCAATCGGGATCATGCCCATGCTCGCCGCCGCCGCGGTCAGCAGGATTGGTCGGCGGCGGTGCTCAGTCGCTTCCACCACCGCATCCCATGGCGCAGAGCCGTTGCGCTCGAATTCATCGATCTGCGTCACGAGGATCACCGAGTTGCGAATGATGATGCCGATCAGCGCCAGAATCCCGAGGATCGCCACGAAGCCCATCGGCGTCCCGGTCGGCACCAGCGCCAGCACCACGCCGATCAGCCCCAGCGGCGCGACACTCGCCACCAGGAACATCTTCTGCACGCTGTGCAGCTGGATCATCAGGAAGGTCGCCATCAAAAACAGCATCAACGGCAGCACCTTGGCGATCGGTCCCTGGGCTTTGCCGCTTTCCTCGACCGTACCGCCGGTGGCGACTTTGTAGCCGACCGGCAGTTTTTCAGCGAAGGCATCGATTGACGGCTTGAGCAGTTTCACCAGATCGGTCGGCTGGATCTCGTCACGCACCGAAGCCTTGATGGTGATGGTCGGCAAGCGGTCGCGACGCCACACCAGCGGCTGCTCCAGTTCATACCGCACAGTGGCGAACGCCAGCAGCGGAATCGACGTGCCGTTGGGTGTGACGATCTGCAGGTTCTGCAGGGTTTCCGGCGTGCCGCGTTCCGAGTTCACCGCCCGGCCGACCACGTTGATCAGGTAAATGTCGTCGTTGACCTGGGTCAACGGCGAGCCGCTGACGATGCTGTTCATCAACTTCGCCACATCTTCCGACGACAGCCCGAGCTGACGCGCCTTGTCCTGGGCGATGTCGATGCGCAGGACTTTGCCCGGCTCGTTCCAGTCGTAAATGATCTCGCCGATGTGTTCGTTCTTGTCCAGCTCGGTCGCCAGATCAATGGCGTGCTTGCGCACCTGATCGATGTCCTTGCCGCTGACCCGATACTGAATCGGACGTCCCACCGGCGGGCCCATTTCCAGCGCCTGCACGTAACTGCCGATGCCGACGAAGTCTTTGTGCAAACGCTCGCGCAGGCGTTGGCTCAGCGCCTCACGGGCCTCGAAATCCTTGCTGACGATCACCAGTTGCGCGTAGTACGGGTTCTGCAATTGCTGGTCGAGCGGCAGGTAGAAACGGATCGCACCCTGACCGATGTAGGTGCTCCAGCGCACGATGTCCGGATCGCCCTTGAGCGTGGCTTCGAGCTTGTCCACGGCCTTGCGGGTTTCGTCGATCGAGGCGTTTTGCGGCAGGTTCAGGTCGACGAGAATTTCCGGGCGATCCGACGACGGGAAGAACTGGTTCTGCACAAAGCGCATGCAGAACACCGCCAGTACAAACAGCAGCACGGTGATGCCGATCGCCCACCAACGATTGCGCATGCACCACAGCAAACCACCGTTGAACGCCCGACCGATGCGGCCCGGCTCGGCTTCATGGGGTTTCACGTTGGTGCTGAGGATGTGCACGCCGATCACCGGCGCAAAGAACACCGCCACCACCCACGACACCAGCATCGCCACCGCGATCACCGCAAACAGGGTGAAGGTGTACTCGCCGGCGGAGCTGGCGTTGAGGCCGATGGGCACGAAACCGGCGACGGTCACCAGCGTACCGGTGAGCATCGGGAATGCCGTCGAGGTGTAGGCGAACGTCGCCGCCTGCTCCTTGGTCTCACCCATTTCCAGGCGCGTGACCATCATCTCCACGGTGATCATCGCGTCGTCCACCAGCAGGCCGAGGGCGATGATCAGCGCCCCGAGGGAAATCCGCTGCATGGTGATGCCGCTGTATTCCATGAACACGAAGACCATCGCCAGCACCAGCGGAATCGAGCACGCCACCACCAGCCCGGCGCGCACGCCGAGGCTGATGAAGCTGACCACCAGCACGATCACCACCGCTTCGAACAGCGCACTGGTGAAACCGCCGACCGCCTCTTCCACCACCACGGCCTGATCGGACACCGTATGGACGCCGACGCCAACCGGCAAATCAGCGGTGATCTGGTCGATCCGCTGGTGCAGCGCCTTGCCGAATTCCTGGACGTTACCGCCCTTCTGCATGGCAATCGCCAGACCGATTGCCGGCTTGCCGTCGAAACGGAATTCCGGCGTGGCCGGGTCGACGTAACCGCGACTGATGTCGGCGACATCGGCCAGACGATAGAAGCGGTCATTGAGCTTGAGATTGACCTCGGCCAGATCCTTCTCCGAAGCGAACTGCCCCGAGGTGCGCACCGAAATGCGCTCCGGGCCGGCCTCGATCACCCCCGCCGGGGTCACGGCGTTCTGCGATTGCAGGCTCTGCACCACCTGACGCTGGTCGATGCCCAACGCGGCGAGTTTGCGGGTGGAGAAGTTCAGGTAAATCACTTCGTCCTGCTGGCCGATCATTTCGATCTTGCCCAGCCCCGGGACGTTGCGAATCTCGGCGCGGGCCTGCTCCACATAGTCGCGCAACTGGCGCATGGTCAGGCCGTCGGCGGTAAACGCGTAGACCGAGCCGTACACATCGCCAAACTCGTCGTTGAACCCGGGGCCTTGAATGCCCTGGGGAAACTGGCCGCGAATGTCATCGATCTTCTTGCGCACCTGGTACCAGATCTCCGGGATGTCCTTGGCGCTGGTGGTGTCGCGCAGGTACACGTAGACCGTAGATTCACCGGGGCGTGTGTAGCTTTTCACGTAGTCGAGGGAGTCGAGCTCCTCGAGCTTTTTCTCGATGCGATCGGTAACCTGCTTGAGGGTTTCCTCCTGGGTCGCGCCCGGCCATTTGGTCTGGATGACCATGGTCTTAATGGTAAACGAGGGGTCTTCTTCACGGCCCAGATTGAAGTACGAAAACACCCCCATCAGCAGCGCGACAAACATCAGATACCAGACGAACGACTGATGCTTGAGGGCCCATTCGGAGAGATTGAAAGAGCCTTTCATTGACTGTCCTCGTCGAGTTTCACGGCTTGTCCGGGTTTGAGACTGTTAACGCCTGCGGTGACCACCTGCTCGCCGGACTTGACCCCGCCGGCCAGCACCACCGTGCCGTCGGTACGGCTGATCACGCTGACGTCACGGGGCGCGACGGTTTTGCTTTGGGTGTCGATCACCCAGATGCGGGTCTTGCCGTCGGTTTCCTGCAGGGCGGTGGCAGGCAATTCGATGCGCGGCTTGATCGCCGAACTGAGGGTCACGCTGATCGCCGTGCCGAGGCGGAAACCGTCTGGCGTGTTGGCCAGGGTCAGCCGCGCGCGGCGGGTGCGCGTGGCGCTTTGGGCCTGCGGTTCGATTTCGCGAATGGTTGCGGTGGTGTTGATGCTCGGGTCGAGTTGCCCGGCCACCAGAAACACCACGTCGGAAGGAATTTCATCGACCAGCGTGTCCGGCAGATCGATCACCGCCTCCTTGATGTCCGGTTGCGCCAGAGTCACCACTTGTTGACCTGCTGTCACCACTTGACCGGCCTCGGCATTCCACGCGGTGACCACGGCTTTGTGATCGGCGCGCAATTCGGTGTAACCGAGTTGATCCTGGCTCTGGTTGACCGCCGCGCGCGCCTGATCGAGCGAGGCCTGGGTGGTTTTCAGGTCGGTGGTGGCGATGTCCAGTTGCGCCTGCGCGCCAACCCCGCGATCGAACAGCGCCTGCTGCCGACGGGCATTGGCCTGGGCGTTGATCAGTTGCGCCTGAACCTTGGCCAGGTCACCTTGGGCCGAACGCAACTGGTTCTGCTGATCGGACGGGTCGAGGGTCGCCAGCAGCGTACCCTTTTGCACCTCGGCGCCGACATCGACGTTGCGACTGGCAATGCGCCCGCCGACGCGGAACCCGGTGTTGCTCTCGTAACGCGCCTGAATGCTGCCGGCGAAACGCCCGAGGGTTTCCTCGTTCAGCGCCTGTACCTTGATCGACAATACCGGCCGCACCGGCTCCGGCGGTGGCTCGCTTTTCGAGCAGGCGGCCAGCAGCACACCAATGGACAACAGCCCCAGACGCTTCATGGCTGCGCTCCCGGTTGCAGACCTTCGTAGGTGTTTTCGGCGATTTCGACTTTCATGCCCGGGTGCAGCAGTTGCCCACCCGCGACAATCACTTTCTCACCGCCCTTGAGGCCGTCGCTGATGATGACCTTGCCGATCAGGTAGCGGCTGACGGTGACGTTGTGCAGCTGCGCTTCGCCCTTGTCGTCAACCATCCACACCGCCGGATCGCTGATGTTTTTGGTCAGCGCCGACCACGGCAATTCCACCGCCGACTTGCCGCTGCCCTTGGCCGTGGCGCTGACCACCGAGCCGAGCTGCATACCCTGCGGCAGGCTGTCGAGGGTGACTTTGACTTGCACCGTGCCGGACTGCGCCGACACCGCCGGGGTGATTTCACGCACCGTGCCGGTGGTCTTGATGTTGGGGTTGTCGAGCAGGCTGACGACAATCGAACGCTCCGCCGGGCGCTCAGCCAGCAACGACTCATAAACGTTGAACACCGCGTCACGATCGCCATCGCGGGCCAGTTTGAAAATCGGCGCGGTGGCCTGGACCACCTGGCCGACTTCAGCCTGGCGCTCGGTAATGATGCCGGGGGCGTCAGCGACCAGCGAGGTGTAACTGAGTTGATCCTTGGCATTGGCCAGTTGCGCCTGCGCCGCGCTCAGGGCGCTCTGGCTGCTGCGCAAGGCGGCTTGTGCGGAATCGAATTCGCTCTGGCTGGTGTAGCCCTTGGGCAGCAGCTTCTGCTGACGCACGAACGCCGCCGCACTCTGCTTGACCCGCGCCTGTTCGGCGATGACCTGGGCTTGCGCGGAATCGACGTTGGTCTGCAAATCCTTGGGATCGAGCTTGGCCAGTACCTGTTTGGCGCTGACCCGGTCGCCGACATCGACCATGCGCTGAATGATCTTGCCACCGACCCGGAACGACAGTTCGGTCTGCACCCGCGCCTGCACGTCACCGGTGAGGGTCACGGCAGCGGCATAGTCCGCCGGTTTGACCTCTTGCACGAAGACCCGTGGCAAGTACTCCGCCGGGGCTTCTTTCTTGCCGCAAGCGGTCAGCAACGTGAGCAGGCTCAGCACGACAACTGTTTTCAATCCGGGACTCGCCATGCAGACTCCTTCCTGTGTACGAACGTGCAAGTGACGATACGACTGTGAGCTTAGAACAGGGTTCAACCTTCGCTCGCGGGAATAACGCATTTTCAGAAGGATTTTTGTGGCGAGGGAGCTTGCTCCCGTTCGACTGCGCAGCAGGCGCAAAACCTCTCGAATCGGAGGTTGGGGCAGCTTCGCAGCCCAGCGGGAGCAAGCTCCCTCGCCACAGGGGTGCAGGCACGGCACACTATCGGTTCCGGCAGAAGGAAACGCCCATGCTCAAGACCCTCGCGGTGGCCAATTACCGCTCGATCAACAAACTGGTGATTCCGCTGGGCCGGCTGAACCTGATCACCGGCCCCAACGGCAGCGGCAAGTCCAATCTCTATCGGGCCTTGCGCCTGCTGGCGGAGACCGCTCAGGGCGGCGTGGTCAATGCACTGGCCCGCGAGGGCGGGCTGGATTCGACCTTCTGGGCCGGGCCGGAAACCATCAGTCGGCGCATGCGCAACGGCGAAGTGGCGGTCGAGCCGACGGTGCGTCAGGGCGTCAAACGTCTGCGCCTGGGGTTTGCCGGCGAGGATTTCAGCTATTCGATCAGCCTCGGATTGCCCGACTCCAACGGACATTTCATGCTGCCGGGGGACACTCATCCCAGCCCCTCGCGCTTCAGTCTCGATCCGCAGATCAAGCGCGAATGCATCTGGGCCGGGCCGCTCTATCGCCCGGCCAGCCTGCTGGTGGATCGCAACGGCCCGATGATTCGCGCCCGCGAAGGGCGCAGCTGGGACGTGCTGGCGCAGCACACCCCGAATTTCGACAGCCTGTTCGATCAAATCGGCAGCCTGCGCAGTTCGCCGGAAGTGTTCCAGATGCGCGAGTTCATTCGCCGCTGGCGCTTCTACGATCACTTTCGCAGCGACGCCGACGCCCCGGTGCGCCAACCGCAACTGGGTACGCGCACGCCGGTGCTGCACCACGACGGTCGCGACCTCGCCGCAGCCCTGCAGACCATCAATGAAATCGGCGACCCCGAGGCGTTGCAGGCGGCGATCAGCGATGCGTTTCCCGGCGCAAGACTGAACATCGCACCGCTGGCCGGCGGACGCTTTGCCATCGAGTTCTTTCAGGAGGGGTTGCTGCGGCCATTGTCGGCGGCAGAGTTGTCGGACGGCACGCTGCGTTATCTGTTGCTGATCGCCGCGCTACTGACGCCACGCCCGCCGTCATTGATGGTGCTCAACGAACCGGAAACCAGTCTGCATCCGGATCTGTTGCCGGCGCTGGCGCGCTTGATCATTCGCGCGTCGGAACGGTGTCAGGTGTGGGTGGTGTCGCATGCGCGACGGTTGATTTCGGCGTTGCAGGAAGATCCCGAATGCAACTGCATCGTGCTGGAGAAGACGCTGGGGCAGACCGGAATTGTTAGCCAGCGGGTGCTGGATGAGCCGGCGTGGAACTGGCCGGATTGAGCGGCGCCTGAACCACCGCTTTCGCGAGCAAGCCCGCTCCCACAGGGGCATGCATTCCAACTGTGGGAGCGGGCTTGCTCGCGAAGAGGGCCTTCAGGTCAGCGCAGATTTAACGGCCAATCACCCCTGCCACTTGCCACCCTCGACAATCACACTCTCAGGCTGGGTGTCATCGCTCAGTTCTTTACGCACATATTGGTCATACAGCTTGAGCAGGTATTTCTCTTCACCCAACTTGGCCAGTTCGGTATTCACCCAGTCACGCAGCTCGACATTGCCCTTCTTCACCGCCGGGGCAATCGGTGCTTCGGCGCCGAGTTTTTCCTCCAGCACACGGTAGCCCGGGTTCTGCTTGGCCCAGCTGAACAGCACCAGATTGTCCTGCGCGTAGGCATCACCACGACCGTTGGCCAGTGCTTGCAGCGACTCGGAGTTTTTCTCGAACTTCAGCAGTTTCCAGTCCGGATGATTCTTGGTCAGCCAGATGTCGGCGGTCGTGCCGGTGGTAACGATGGTGGTGCGAGTTGCCAGGTCATCCAGATTTTTTACCGCGCTGCTTTGCGGCACCAGCGCCTGCACCGCGACCTTGAGGTTCGGGTTGGTGAATTCCACCGCTTCCTTGCGCTCCGGGGTCACGGTCATGTTGGCGAGGATCAGGTCGACCTTGTCGCTCTGCAGGAACGGAATGCGGCTCGCCGGCTCCACGGCGACGAATTCAACCTTGTTTTCATCACCCAGCAGATCCTTGGCGAAGCGCCGGCCGATGTCGGTGTCGAAGCCGACGTAGCGCCCGGCCTCATCGACGAAACCGAACGGTGGCTTGTCGGTGAACACGCCGACGATCAGTTTGTCGCGGGCCTTGATCTTGTCCAGGTAACCGGCTGGCGCGGTGCTTTCGCTGGCGACTTTCGGCTTGGCCGGTTCTTCGGATTTGTTGCAGCCGGCGAGCAGCGCGAGCCCCAGCAGCGGCAGTAAAAACAGGGATGACTTGGCAGTTTTCATAGCGGTTCCAGTTCCTTTGTCGGATTCGTTTCAGGCAGTGTTGCAACGAAGGAGAACTTCTCCAGAAACTGCTGCGCGCGTGCGGTTTGCGGGTTCGTAAAGAAAATCTCGGGCGGGTTCTGTTCAAGGATGCGTCCGGCATCCATGAACACGATGCGGTCGGCCACCGCGCGGGCGAAGGCCATTTCGTGGGTGACGATCAGCAGGGTCATGCCCTCGCGGGCCAGGCCCTGAATCACTTGCAGCACTTCCTTGACCATCTCCGGGTCGAGGGCGGCGGTGACTTCATCGAAGAGCATGACCCGCGGGTTCATGCACAACGAACGGACGATGGCGATGCGTTGCTGCTGGCCGCCGGAGAGCTGGCGCGGGAACGCATCGCGCTTGTCCGCCAGGCCCACGCGCTCAAGCAAGGCTTCGGCTTGCTGCTGCGCTTCACGGCGCTGGCGCTTTTGCACCTTGAGCGGGCCGAGCAGCAAATTGTCGAGCACGCTCATGTGCGGAAACAGGTGATAACTCTGGAACACCATACCGATCTGCTGACGCACTTCGCGCCAGTCGGTGACCTTGTCCAGCAGCTCGCGTCCGGCAAATTTCAGGCTGCCGCTGTGTGCGCTTTCCAGGCCGTTGAGGCAGCGCAGCAACGTGCTTTTGCCGCAACCGCTGGGGCCGAGGATGACGATCACTTCGCCGCTGCGCACTTGCAGGTCGATGCCTTTGAGCACCTGCTGTTCGCCGTAGAATTTGTTGAAACCCTGAAACTCGATCAATGCGCTCATGCTTGCGTCCAGCGCCGCTCCAGCACGCGCGAGGCGGCCGACAGCGGGTAGCAGATGAAAAAGAAAAACAGAAACAGCGCGCCGTAGATCAGCACCGATTCGTAGGTGCGCTCGATGATCTGCTGGCCGACCTTGATCACATCGACCACGCCAATCAGCACCGCCAGCGAGCTGGTCTTGATGATTCGCGTGTAGACGTTGATGGTCGGCGGCGTCATGCGTTTCAGCGCCTGCGGCAGCAGCACGTAGCCGTACAGTTGCGCCGCGTTCAGGCCGATCGACAGCCCCGCCTCACGCTGCCCGCGCGGCAATGAATGCAGCGAACCGCGCGCCACTTCGCCGACCTCACTGGCGCCCCACAGCGACAGCACCAGCACCGCGCACCAGAAGCTCGGCAGGCTCAAACCGAAGAAAATCGGCAGGCCGAAAAACAGCAGGTACAGCCAGACCAGCACCGGGATCGCCCGGAACAGTTCCAGATAGACCCGCAGGATCGCGTTCAGCCACCTCACGTTGAGCGTGCGCAATACGCCGTAGAGCACGCCGCCAATGGTGCTGATCGCAATGCTCAGGAACGAGATCGACAAGGTTTGCCCGGCGCCTTTTGCCAGTTGCGGCAACGACACCCAAAGCAGTTCAAGACCCGAACTGGCCATGCTGGAGCCTCCTTTCCAAACGACTGAGCAACAGCGACAGCGGCAAGAACAACAGCACGCAGATCAGCGTCAGCACGGCGAGCATTTCGTAGGTTTTGTAATAGAGCGCGATGTAGCTCTTGGTGGTGTAGAGGATTTCCGGCACGGCCACCGCCGAGACCACGGTGGTTTCCTTGAGCAGGAAAATGAAATTGGCGAACAGCGACGGCAGGCTGAGAATCCCCGCTTGCGGCAGGATCACGTAGCGCAGCAACTGGCCGTGGGACAGGCCGATGGAACGCCCCGATTCCAGTTGCGCCTGCGGTACCGCATCGACGCCGGCGCGCAGCACTTCGGTGAGGTAGGCACCGCCAAGGAAAGTCATGGTGATGATTGCCGCGGTGAATCCGGAAACCTTGATCCCCAGCGCCGGCAGGGCGAAGTAGACGAAGAACAGTTGAATCAGCAGCGGCGTGTTGCGCGCCAGTTCCACATACAGGCCGACGGCGCGTTGCAGGTAAGGCGTGCGGAACACCAGGATCGTTGCATTGAGCAGCGCCACCAGCAGCGACGTGCCGATGGCGATGAACCCGACTTGCAGCGTCACGCCCACAGCCTTGAGAAAGGCCGGCAGGGTACTGAGGATAAAGGCGTAATCGAAAGTCATGAAGCATCCTGGACGTCGCTCGGTAAGCGACGGTCATGCAGTCCATGGACAGCGGGTAACTGTCCGGCAGGCGCTGACTTTATAGGTATAAAAACAAGAATTTAAATACCGTTAAAGCATATTGATATCACGCAAAAAACTATCCTGTGGGTTTGCCGGGAAGGAATAAGAAGGCTATTTTCCCTTGCGCTGTAGGAAGGATCTTTTTTGCATGAAAGCCCTCCAAGGACGAACAGCTTTTGGCCAGACTTCCCCGGCCAAACCATTACAAGGAAGACAACATGGACGTAAAAGTGCCGCAGCGACTGGATCCGCAGGACATCGTGAAATTGCTCGTGGCGTTGCGCCGGGCGTTGAAGGCTCAGGTAACCTGAGGTCAGGATCAACAGCACCCTCACCCCAGCCCTCTCCCCGAGGGAGAGGGGGCCGACCGCAGTGTCTGGCGATTAACATCGACCTGAAAGATAGAGTCGATTATGGATTCGGCAGAAAACTTTCACGTCGGTGTACTTCTACAGCATCCCCCAATCAGTCCCCTCTCCCTTTGGGAGAGGGCTAGGGTGAGGGGCTTTTCAACGCACGCACAAAAACGCCGATGACCATCACTGGCCATCGGCGTTTTCATACCTTGAAGGGGTGGTTCACGCGTCGGATCAGAACGCCGGCAATACCGCGCCGTTGTACTTCTTCTCGATGAACGCTTTGACTTCCGGGCTGGTCAGGGCAGCGGCGAGTTTCTTGATGGCGTCGCTGTTCTTGTTGTCCTCACGGGCCACCAGGAAGTTCACGTAAGGCGAGTCAGCGCCTTCGATCACCAGCGCATCCTTGGTCGGGTTCAGCTTGGCTTCCAGCGCGTAGTTGGTGTTGATCATGTCCAGATCAACTTCCTTCAGCACGCGTGGCAGCAGGGCCGACTCCAGTTCCTTGAACTTGAAGTTGTGCGGGTTCTTGGCGATGTCCTTAGGGGTCGCCAGAGCGTTTTTCGGATCTTTCAGCTCGATCAGACCCGCCTTCTGCAGCAGGATCAGCGCACGGCCGCTGTTGCTGCCTTCGTTGGGGATGGCGATGGTCGCGCCGTCTGGCAGATCAGCCAGTTTCTTGTACTTGCTCGAGTAGCCACCGAACGGTTCAACGTGGACGCCTTGCACGGTCACCAGGTACTTGGACTTGTCGTCCTTGTATTTGCCGGCGTTGAAGCTGTCCAGGTAAGGCTTGGTCTGGAAGTAGTTGGCATCCAGACGCTTCTCGCCAACCTGCACGTTCGGCTGCACGTAGTCGGTGAAGACTTTGATTTCCAGATCCACGCCTTCTTTGGCCAGGGTCGGTTTGATCAGCTCGAGAATTTCCGCGTGCGGCACCGGAGTCGCCGCCACCACCAGTTTCTCGCCAGCCTGGGCCAGGGAAGCAGTCAGAGCAGCCGCCAATGCGGTAAACAACAGAACCTTTTTCATGCAGTGTCCTTATCGAGAATCACGGTCGCGAATGGCGACGGCTATTAATACGAGTGCCAGTGAAGTGCTATCTCTGGCGTGAAGCGGACAATACCGGGATTTTTTATTCCCGCACAATAACGTTTATTCACTTTGATATTCCATTTCGTTCATACAGAAGCAAACGGCTACAACTGCTGGCTCAAACCAATCAGCAGATCTTTCAAAGCCTTACGTTCGTCAACGCTACCGCCAATATTGATTTGTGCTACCAGTCGTTCGATCTGAAGCTGCGGCCCAGACACCTCGGGCAGGTTCAGGTGCTCCGGGAGGATTTCGTCGCCAGTGCTGACCAACAGCGCAAAGTGAATGACGTTTTCCAGCTCGCGGGTGTTGCCCGGCCAGCTGTGTCGCTCCAGCAGGTGCTGCGCCGCTTCGCTGATCAATGGCACCGGCAGATCCAGGCGCTGGCTGTAGATGCCAAGGAAATACTCCGCCAGCGACAGGATGTCGCCAATCCGCTCGCGCAGGGCCGGCAATTCCAGCTGCCCTTCGCTGAGGTAGTGGTAGAGCCGTTCGTGAAATTTCCCCGCGTCCACTGCTTGCGCCAGATCGATGCTGGTTGCCGCCACCAGCCGCACATCCACCGGGCTTGGCTGATGTGCGCCGACGCGGGTGACTTCATGATTTTCCAGGGCGGCGAGCAGTTTGATCTGGATCGGCAACGGCAGATCGCCGATTTCATCCAGATACAAGGTGCCGCCGTTGGCCGAACCGAACCAGCCGGCCCGACTGCTCGCCGAACCTGTATAGCTGCCGGCGGCATAGCCGAACAGCTCGGCATCGGCGTAGGTCGGACTGATCGCGCCGCAATTGACCGAGACGAACAGACCACTGCGATCACTGGCACGGTGGATGTGGCGCGCGAGCAATTCTTTGCCGGTGCCGGTCTCGCCGCGGATCAATACCGAGATGGCACGCGGCGCCAGGTGCTCAAGTTCTTCGCGCAACTGGCGGGACCGGGGATCGACGAACACCAGCGCCTTGGCGCGAATGCTCAGGGGACTTTTTTCCGCATCGGGAAAGGTCAGCAACGGCTGACCGAACGTTTCGAAACTCATGGCAGACTCCCGCCCAGAACCGCCGGCAGACGGGGGCGTTCAGAAAAGAAAAAGGTTCAAGCGCGACGCCGGGCGTGGTGTTCCATACGGTTCTGCAGGCGATACAGATAAGCGAAACCCTGCTCCCAACGCTGATGCCCGGACTTGACGTTGATGTGCCCGGCTCCGGCAAGAATCCCCGCTTCGGCGCCCCAGTTGCGCGCCAGCTCCAGGGCACGCGGGGCGCTGACGGCGGCGTCGTTGTCGGAACTGACCACCTGGCTGGGGAACGGCAACAGATCGGTCGGGATCGGCGCGAAATTGCGCAACGCAGGCGCGCAGGCCGGACGCTCGACATCGGCAGGTGCGACCAGCAACGCACCGCGCACCTGACGCAGATATTGCACGGGCGCGGTGGCAGCCCAATGCGCAACGGTGATGCAACCCAGGCTGTGAGCAATCAGGATCACCGGCGTGCTGTCGGCGGCAATCGCTTCGGCCAGCGCCGCAACCCAGTCTTCACGACGCGGTGTCAGCCAGTCGGCCTGCTCCACGCGTGCGCTGTTGGGCAGGCTGTTCTGCCAGTGGGTTTGCCAATGATCTTCTGGCGATCCTTGCCAGCCCGGCACAATCAGGTAGCGGATTGATTCGTTGCGCATGGGGAGCTCTCCTGCGTCGTGTCTGTTCCTGATCGAGTATAGGGACGGGATTTATATTCGTTAAGGAATAAGAAGCTATTTATTAAGACCTAAATTGAATATATGATTTGTGTACGACTTTAAATCCTTTACCCCTCACCCCAGCCCTCTCCCGAGGGAGAGGGAGCTAATTTTTGAGCTTTTCAAATCCTGAGTTCGACTAGATATCCCACGTCAGCGTACGTCTACCAAACACCTAGATCAGTCCCCTCTCCCTCTGGGAGAGGGCTAGGGTGAGGGCTTTGTTTTCTATTCCAGAAATAAAAAAAGGGCCGCACCCTGCCAAGGAGACGGCCCCGGAAAAACGTAAATCCTGTTACCGCGCGGTGATCACCGACAATTTGGTAATCCCTGCCCGCTCGATCGAAGCCATGGCCCGCGCCACTTCGCCGTAGTTCACCCCGTCGTCGGCCTGCAATTGCACGCGCACTTCCGGGTCCTTGGCCTTGGCCGACTTGAGGTTGAATTCCAGCAAGTCCGGCTGGATTTCATCCTTGTTGATAAACAGTTTGCCGGCGCCGTCGATGCTCACCACCAGCGGATCTTTCTGCTCGACCGGTGCTACCGCTTCGGTCTTCGGCAGGTTGATCGGGATTGCGTTGGTCAGCAGCGGCGCGGTGACGATAAACACCACCAGCAGCACCAGCATCACGTCCACCAGCGGCGTCACGTTGATCTCGCTCAGCACCTCGTCGCTGTCTTGCGTGGAGAAGGCCATATCAGGACGCCTCCTTCACTTTTGTTGCGTTGCCCGGTGCCGCTACCTTGTTTGCAGTCGGGTGGATCAGCACGCGAAACGAACTCTTCTGCGCCAGGCTGTAGAAGTCATGGGCGAAGTCATCCAGGTCCGCCGCCGTCAGTTTCAGACGCCGCAAAAAGTAGTTGTAAACCAGCACCGCCGGTACCGCGACGGCGATCCCCACACCGGTGGCGACCAGTGCCGCACCGATTGGACCGGCGACCGTTTCCAGGCTCGCCGAGCCTGCCGCGCTGATGCCTTTCAACGCCTCCATGATTCCCCACACCGTGCCGAACAGGCCAATAAACGGCGAGGTGCTGCCAATACTTGCGACCACTGCCAGACCGGTTTCCAGCGAACGGCGTTCACGGACGATCTGCTGACGCAGGGCACGCTCCAATCGATCCTGATGGTTGATCGCCTGGCTCAGGTCATTGGCCTGCGGCGCCTCACCCACCTGAATCGCCGCGTAACCGGCCTGAGCGACTCGTGCCGCAGCACCAGGCTGGGTTTCGCTCAACTCAGCGGCGGAATCCAGACTCGACGCCGCCCAGAAACGTTTATGAAACTTGCGATCCTGCGCCTTCAGACGACCGAACTGCACAGCCTTGAGCAGCGCCAGTCCCCAGGTGGCAACGGAAAAAACCACCAGCAGCCAGATCACCGCGCTTTCGATGGATTCCAGTGGAGAGGCCAGTAACGTCATGATGTATTCCCTCGTGTAAACATTTAGCGCGAATAGGTTTCGGTTTAATGAATCTTGAAATCGATGGGCACGCTGACCCAGCCGTCCTGGGCGACATCACCCTGCTTGGCCGGCACGAAGCTCCACTGTTTGACGGCATTGAGTGCCGCATCGTCGAGCTGTTGCCGACCACTGCTTTTCTGAATCTGAATTTCACCCGGCTTGCCATTGGCCAACACGTGCACCCTTAACAACACCGTGCCTTCCCAGCCGCGACGCTGGGCCAGCGACGGATATTCCGGCGCCGGGTTCTTCAAATACGCGGCGTTGGCCGAGGCCGGTGTCACTGGCGCGGGAGCCGGTGGGGCGGGCGGTGCCGGGGCGGCAACCGGAGCGGCCGGTTGCGGCGGCGCGGGCGGTTGTTCAACAGCTTTGGGCGCCGGTTTCGGCACCGGTTTGGCCACCGGTTTCGGCTTGGGTTTGGGAATCGGTTTGGGTGGCGGAGGCTTCACCGCCAACTCGTCTTCAACCGGCGGCGGTGGCTCAACCACCGGTGCCGGTGGCGGCGGTTCGACCACTGGTGGCGCGGGTGGCGCCGGCCGCGAAAACTCGATGGTCATCGGCGGAATTTCCGGCGGCACGATCGGCAACGCCGGCGTCGGATGCTGGTTGATCCAGTAGATCACCGCACCGTGCACCAGCAGCGCCAGCACGCCGAGCAGAATGGTTTCACGGCGGCTCAGAATGCCCTTGGGTGCACGCTGCAAACGCAACTGCCCCAGCGGCACACGATGCGGCCGGCCGAGATCGACCAATTCGCCACTCGGCGTCTGACGCCACAGCAATTCCTGTGCGCTGGCGGCGGTCTGGACATTGCCCATTGATTCACTCCCTGCGGTCTCTTTGCGAAGTACCCGACCGGTCGCCGCAAACATCCCCCGGGCGGCCGGTCGTTGGGTGAATCATTGGAGCAATCGCTTATCTCCGAAAGTAACTTTTATCGATGTGTTTAGATTTTTTACGAATATCAGTTTTCGCAGATTGTCGCGAAGCCACGGCCTGCAAGGCCTGGCGCCGAGGGCTGAATTTACAATGCTTTTCAAGCATGAAAAATATTCGGCGAAGGCATGCGAAACCCGCTCATTTCGCGCTTCTTCAGCGGTTTTGCCGGATGAATTCCAGGCCATTCAACCCGGTGTTGCCCATCATGTCCGCCGCGCTGCCCATTGCCCGCAAGCGCGTGTAGGCCTGATCGGGCGAGAACATCACCCAGGCTTGCGCCGTGCCATCGACCGTCAGCGTATTGAAAGAGATAGCGACCGGGCCTGTTGAAAAGCCATGCCTGAAATGAAAATTGCCAAATGCGATCGGGTAATCGGTGCCGGACACGGACAACGTGCCGGTGAAACTGCCGGTGCGGTCATCGCCCTCGGTCAGGGTCAAGGTTGTATCTGAAGGTTCATGACGATAAACGCCATTGATCGTGGACATGTGCAGCATCCTTGCTTGTGTTTGAGAAGAAATCTGGCGCTGGCTGCGCCTCATGCGTGGCGAACGAAGTCGCCCGGCAGGCTGCTGACCACGCCGTCATAGGTAACGCGCACGCAGTGCCCCTGCAGTTCATGAGTGCCGCGACTTGGCGAGAACAGGGTCAGGGCGAAATAACCGTGATCCTGGTTATTGGCAATCAGCGTGACCACGGTTGGCGGCTGGTAGCCGTTGAGGCTGGCATAACGGCCACTGACAATGCCGTAGTTGATGCCTTGGTGATGCAACGTGCCGCCGAAGACCCCGGTGCGGTCATCGGAATCGACAATGGTCAGAGAGGGCCCATCGAGGGTGTTGGAATAAAGCGCGTTTTGCATGTAAGCGTCCTGCTCGAATGATTGAGTTCACCGCGAGCTTAGAATCAGACGCCAGCAAACGCTGTCATCCACAGGAAGCACAACCAACATGAAAATGACTTATTTCATGTAAGAAAAAAGCCGCCAGGCTAAATAGCATGACGGCTTTTTTGTGACACAAAATTACTGCTTAACAAACTCTCCAGCCAGATTAACAACATCACCATCAAAGTTGGTGCGCGAACCCGCAGCACGAACTTTCGAATAGTTGTGATCCGGCGAGAACAGCGCCCAGGATTGATAACCTGTGCCGTCATTCAGAGCCGCGAAGGTGATGATCGTAGGCTGCCCGGTGCTGTTCTGGAAATGGTAATGCCCGTAGGTGATGTCGTAGTTCACGCCGTTCTGGTTCAACTTGCCGCTGAAGGTGCCGTTGGAGTCGTTGCCATCGGTAATCGTCAGTTTGGCGCCAGCGTTAGCGTTTACATAAGTTCCATTAATGCTCGACATAACGTGATTTCCTTTATCGTTGGATAAGTGTCTTCCGATGAGAGCAAGTTCCCTCCTGGAAACTCACGACACTCAGGATGGTTGGCCATTCACTTATTGTCCACGCGACTTTTCAACGAAATTGCAATAAGCAGTATTCAAACCGCACATAACTTATCGCCATTCATTCGAGCATTAATTCCTTTTCAACTAACGACTGGCACTGGTCTGCTGCACTGCCGATGTCGGGGCAATCACGGCGGTCTCGGAGCGCGGCGTACCCTTCGGCACCCAGTCGTAACTCACGGGCAACGCCCGATAGACCCAGTTGCTGATCGCGTCGCTGCCCGGTGCTTTACCCAGATAAGGACTGACGTATTCCCAGACGTTTTCGCCGCCGGCCGTGACCTGGAAAAAGCGCCCGTTCATGCCTTCGTCGATCAGCGTATTGCCGTTGGGCAAACGTCGCGCGCTGCTGATGAACGAGCTATAGAACGCCCACCCCGGCTGCTTCGAATTCGCCGCGCTGTACTGCCAGACGATTTCATTTTTCTGCGGGTCGATTTCCAGCACTCGCGAGCCGGAAATCAGCCCGAGGGTGACGTTCGGATACCCCGCCGAACCCTGGTTGTCGAACACCAGCAGGTTGCCCGCACCGGGCAGCCCGACAGGGATGATGTGCGCGTCGTGCTGGCCGACAAATTGATCCACCGGACGCGGCAGTTTCTGTGCGGTTTTCGGGTTGATCAGCGGCAGGTTCGGGCCGAGGCGCCAGACCACTTTGCCGCTGTGTTTGTCGATGATCGCGATGAAGTTGGCGTTGCGTGAATCGAGCAACAGGTTGTCTGGATTGAAGCGCTTGTCCCCGGCATCGAACCACTTGTTCGGCCCGACCACGCTCAGGTTGTTGATGTGCAGGTAATCCGGGTTGTCGCTGGCGCGTACCAGTTTCAGTTGCTCCGGGGTGAAGCCGAACTCGTTGAGGTGTTCCGAGGCCAGCCACTGCCATTTCACCTGCCCGTCGGGGCTGACTTCATAGATTGCATCGTCGATCACCTCAGGGACTTTGAAGCCTTTGACCTTATGCACCTTGTTCGCCAGCACCACGGTGTTGCCGTTGCTCAGGCGCCGCTGATCATGGTGTTGCTGCGCTGCGCCGCCGGGCGCCTTGTCGCCCCACTGCCAGACCACTTTGCCGTTCCAGTCCAGCTCGCCGACGCTCTGATTGCCCAGGCCGTTACCGGCGGAGCCGAGCTTGCCCGGATCCTTGTCGCTCAGTTGCAACAGCACATGCCCGCGCTCGCCACCGACCAGTTGTGGGTCGATGATCGCCGACGGAAACCCCGCCTGCGGCCAGGTTTTCACCTCGTTGCCGTTCATGTCGATCAGGTGCGTCTGCTTGTCGGCACCACTGAAAATCACGTATTGGTTGAACGCCTTGTTCGGGTCGTAGCGGGTGACGCCGGTCGGGTACACGCTGGGTGCGGCGAACACCGAGGTACTCAACGCTGCGCCGGATAACAACAGCGCTAAAGCGGTTTTGCCTGGCAACATGATGCAGCTCCTTGAATGACAGATCAGAAGTCGTAGCGACCGGTAACGCCGAGGGTGCGCGGCGTACCGAGCAGGCCTTCATAACCGCCGTTGCCGCCGGTCCACAGGGTCGTGTAGTAGGTCTTGTCGAAGGCGTTCTTCAGCCACAGCGAAACGTCCCACTGGCCCTGATTGAAATCGCCGCGCAGACCGGTGGACAGGTTGACCACCGCGTAGCTCGGGATCTGCCCGTAGTCGGAATCTTCGACCGTGCCCACCGCTTTGGAGCGGAACGCGTAGCTGCCGGTGACGTAGGGTTGCAGACCGTTGGCCAGATTCCATTCGTATTTGCCGTTGGCGTTGCCGATCCATTTCGACGCGCCGACCACCTGGTGCCCGCTGAGGTCGCAGGACGCCGGTGCGCCCGGTGCCTGGCTGACTTCCGGCGGGCATGGCGCATCTTTGTACGAGAGGTAGCTGACGTCGTTGTACGAGCCGTTGAAGTTCAGCGTCAGGCCGCGCAACGGGATCACCGTGCTTTCGATTTCGACGCCGCGCGAGCGCACCGAGCCGGCGTTGGTCAGGTATTGCACGCGGTTGACGTCGTCGTAGGCGTTGGTCTGGTAAGCGTTGACCTGAGTCCAGAAAACGTTGGCGTTGAGTTGCAGACGCCGATCCCACAGGGTGCTTTTGAAACCGAGTTCGGCGTTGTTGGCGCGCTCGGTGCCAATCAGCAGCGAGTCGGCGCCGGCGGTTGGCGCCGAACCCACCGCAAGGTTCACCCCACCGGATTTTTCGCCGTGGGACAGCGTGGCGTAACCGAGCAGATCATCGGTGATGCGATAGCTGAGGTTAAGCAACCCGGAGGGGCTTGAGCTGTACTGATTGAGATCGCCGGAATCGTAGGCGCCAGTGCGTCCGCGGCGTGCCGTGGCCGCTGCACCGGTGACAGTGGCGCCACCGACCGGCGCATCGCGGGTGACCCAGGCGTTCTTCTCTTCATAGGTGCCACGCACCCCGGCGGTGAAGTCCAGGCGCTCAGTGAGGTGCCAGGTGCCTTGGGCGAACAGGGCGAAACTGTCGGTCTTGATGTGGCCGTTGCCGACGCTGCCGACGTTGGCCAGGGCACCGCGTGGCGTGCCGTTCCAGATGTCGGCCTGCGGGCCGTAATAGGCGAAGGATTTGTTGTCCAGATCCGAGCCGAAGTAGTACGCGCCCACCACGTAGTCGAAGAACTCGCCCTTGGGCGAGGCCAGGCGGAATTCCTGCGAGTACTGTTTGTCTTCGACCGAAACCCCGGCGTTGTAAGTCGCCGCAACGTTGAGACCGTCGTCGTTGGCCGGGGTGAAATTCCAGAAGCGATACGAGCTGATCGAGGTCAGGGTGAAATCGCTCGGCAGCGTCCAGTTGGCCTCCACCGACGTGCCACCCTGATGCACGGTGACGTGCTGGTCGTTGTCCAGATTGACCTTGCGGTGCGAGCCGTTGACCAGCGTCGCACCGGCCGCATTGGCCCGCGATTGATAGAGGTTGACGCCATTGATGGTCGGCCCGGTGTTGTACAGCACGCGGGTGCCGGCGCTGGAGTCCTCTTCGTTGTAATCGCCGATCCAGCGCAGATTGAAATCTTCGTTGGGCTTGAACAGCAACTGCGCGCGGAAGCCATCGCGCGAGCCTCCGTTCAGGTCATGGCCGTTGTATTCGTTCTTTATATCGCCGTCGCTGCGGGTGCGATAGGCCGAAAAGCGCCCGGCCAGTTCATCGTTGATCGGCCCGGAAATCGTGCCCTTGGTCTGGAAGTAGCCGTCCTCGCCGAACGAGGTTTCGATGCTGCGTTCAGGAGTGAACGTCGGTGCGCGGGTGCTGATGTTGATCACCCCGGCGGTGGTGTTCTTGCCGAACAGCGTGCCCTGAGGCCCGCGCAGGACTTCAAGCTGTTCGATGTCCATCAGGTCAAACACCGCCATCCCCGGACGGCCCAGATACACGTTGTCGATGTACAGACCGACGCTGCCTTCCAGGCCGTCGCTGGCCGGGTTGTTGCCCAGGCCACGAATCGACACGCTGGACTGGCGCGCGTGCATGTAGGCGACGTTGACGCTCGGCACCAGTTGCTGCAAATCCTGAATCCGGTAGACCCGCTGGGTTTCCAGGGTCTGGCCGCTGACCACGCTCATCGGCGTCGGCACATCTTGCGAACTTTCCTCGCGACGGCGGGTGGTAACGGTCACGGTTTCCAGCTGCGAGCTGTGGGCCGCGGGTTTACCGGCGGGAGCTGGCGGCGGGGTCTCGGCGTCGGCGGCGTAGCTGTGAGTCCAGCTGGCACTCCCCGCCAGCAACAGGGCCAGAGGCAGGCGTTTGAGCCGTCGTGGCGTTAAGGGTGACGCAAGGTTCAACGGACTCATGGCGCGGCTCCTGGTCAAAAAACACACAGACATCTTCAGCGCTGCATATTCTTTTCAGTTATTTATTTATGGATTTACAAATATTTACTGCATAAGAGATTGCCTTTATAAGGAGTCGACCTAATGCATATCCAATGCATTTCCCGGATATTTTTTATGTGAAAAATGCATATCGACTTGCGCCAACTTCGACACTTCATCGCCCTCGCCGAACAACGCAGCTTCGTCGCCGGCGCGCAGGCGGTGAACCTGTCGCAGTCGGCGTTCAGCCGCAGCATTCAGGCGCTGGAGCACAGCGTCGGCTGTCAGTTGGTCGATCGCGGGCGCAAGGACCTGCCGCCGACCAAACAGGGCCAAGTGCTGCTCGAACATGCACGGCGACTGGTCAGCGGCGCGCAGCAGATGGCCAACGAGATCAGTCAGTTCAATGGCCTGGAGGCGGGCGAGCTGCGCTTCGGTTGCGGCCCGGCGCCGGCGGCCGGATTGATCCCGCGCGCGATCGGCGCGTTCATCGGGCGCTACCCGAAAGCGCGGGTGCAATTTCAGGTCGATGACTGGCAGAGCCTGAGCAAACGCCTGCTCAGTGAGGAATTCGAATTCTTCGTCGCCGACACCCGACACTTCGAAGCCGATCCGGATTACCTGACGTACCGCTTGCGGCCGCGCAAATGGCATTTCTGTTGCCGTGCCGGGCATCCGCTGGCCGCTCTTGAACGAGTCACGGCCGAGCAATTGATGAGCTATCCACTGGCGGTGAGCATTCGTCCGCCGAACCTGCGCAAGGTCATCGTCGACCTCAGCGGTCGCCCGGATTTCACCCCCAATGTCGAATGCGAAAACAGTTCCAGCCTGCTCAGCGTGGTACTACGTTCGGAGGCGATCGGGATTGTCGGGGCGTATTCAGATGCGCTGCATCAGGCCAAGGGTGAGCTGGTGTGTTTGCGGATCGAGGGTCTGGCGGATGATCTGGAAGAGCTGTACACCCGCTACGGGATTGTCAGTCGGGCGGGGTATCGGTTGTCGCCGCTGGCCGAGGCGATGATTGAGCAGATCAAGGCGATTGATGCGGTGGATGATGAGGTGTGTTCGCTGGAGAATTTTGCCGTCTGAGCCACTGCCTTCGCGAGCAAGCCCGCTCCCACATTTGGAATGCGTACTCCTGTGGGAGCGGGCTTGCTCGCGAAGGCGTCGCCACTCACACCGATGCATCCACTGCATAAAACCCATTCCCCAAATGCACTTGCCGAACACCCCTGCCGAAAGCGACAACCCTCGCCTGTCCTTCTGACCGGTGAACCCCATGCCCACCCCGCAAAACCCTGTGCGCAACGTCCTGTACATCATGTGCGATCAGCTGCGCCGCGATTACCTGTCCTGTTACGGTCATCCGCATCTGCACACGCCGAACATCGATCGCCTGGCCGCCGCTGGCGTGCGCTTCAGCCGTGCCTACACCCAGGGCACGATCTGCGGCCCGTCGCGGATGTCGGCCTATACCGGACGCTACGTCAGCAGCCATCAGGTCGCATGGAACGCTGTGCCGTTGCCGCTGGAAGAACTGACGATCGGCGACTACCTGCGCCCCCACGGCATCCGCACCGCGCTGGTCGGCAAGACCCACGCCACGGCCAATGTCGACGCCTTGCAGCGTCTGGCGATCAACCCGGACAGCGCGCAGGCCGAAGTGCTCAACGAGGTCGGTTTCGAGCCGTACTTCCGCCACGACGGAATCTTCCCCAACGACCCGCTGTTCGACGACAAACGCGAATCCGCACCCTACACCCATTACCTGCGCGAGCAGGGCTTCGACGGGCGCAATCCCTGGCACGACTGGGCCAACGCCGCCGAAGGCGAGAACGGCGAAATCCTCAGCGGCTGGCACATGCGTCATGCGCATTTGCCAGCGCGAATTCCCGAGCAGTTCTCAGAGACTGTCTACACTACAAATCGAGCCATCGACTTCATCACCGAGCAAGGTGAGAAATCCTGGTGTTTACACCTCTCCTACATCAAACCGCATTGGCCCTACATCGTACCGGCGCCATACCACGCCTTGTACAGTACGAAATCGATTCTCGAAGCGGTCCGCGCGACGCCCTCCGAAGCCAGCAAACACCCCGTATACACGGCGTTTCGCCAGCATGAGGAAAGCCTCAACTTCTCCCGGGACTCAGTACGATTGAATGTAATCCCCACTTACATGGGCCTGATCAAGCAGGTGGATGACCAACTCGGGCGGCTATTCGATTTTCTGCAGAGCAACGGTCGTTGGGATGACACCTTGATCGTGTTCACCAGCGATCACGGCGACTTTCTCGGCGACCACTGGCTGGGCGAGAAGGAGTTTTTGCTGGAACAGGCAGTGGGCGTGCCCCTGATCGTGCGCGACCCGCGCGCCGCGGCGGACATCACTCGGGGCACGGTGGATAAGCGGCTGGCAGAAACCATCGACGCATTGCCGACATTTCTGCAGGCACTGGGCTTGCCGAAAGCCGAGCATCGGCTGGAAGGACGCTCGCTGATCCCGCTTTTACACGGAGAAAATCCCGACTGGCGCCGCTACGCCATCAGCGAATACGACTACGCCTTTCAGGCCCCGGCACGCGAGCGACTTGGCCAGCCGATCGACCGCTGCCGCATGACCATGGTGCGCAGCGAGCGCTGGAAATACCTGGCGTACGACGGCTTCCGGCCGCAGTTGTTTGATCTGCTGAATGATCCGCAGGAGTTGCGCGATCTGGGTGATGATCCTGATTACGCTGCAGTGCGCGAGGAGCATGCGGGATATCTGTTCGAGTGGGTACGCGGCTTGAAGCGGCGGACCACGATCAGTCATCAGGAGATCGATCTGCGCGGGCAGCGGTTTCGCTATGGCGAGCCGGAGACCGAGAAAGTCGTGCAGATTGGAGTTTGGTGAAAGAGCTTCGCGAGCAAGCCCGCTCCCACAGGGTTCTGTGTCGTTCACATCCACTGTGTTCAACACATTTCCACTGTGGGAGCGGGCTTGCTCGCGAAGAGGCCCGATCAGACGCCGACGAGCTCGGCACCTTTGATGGTTTGACTACGCTGCCCCGAAGCCCCAACCGGCACTTCACCCTTGAGCGTCACCCGCCGCACGATACGATCCTGAGTGCCGTAATCATCAATCGCATAATGCTGAGTCGAACGGTTATCCCAGATCGCCACATCACCGGCCTTCCAGCGCCAGCGCACGGTGTTTTCCTGACGAATCACATGGCTCTGCAACAGGCCGAACAGGTGCGCCGAATCGGCTTGCGAATACCCCTTGATGCGTTTGACGAAGTGCCCCAGCAGCAAGCTTTTCTCGCCGCTGATCGGATGCACACGCACCACCGGATGCTCGGTCTCGTAGACGGTCGAGGTGAAGACCTTGCGGTAGCGCTCCAACTTCTCCGCCGACACGTCTGGCTTGGCCCCGGCGTAGTCGTATTCGTTGCTGTGTACGGCGACCAGTTTGTCCGCCAGCTCGCGCAGTTCGCTCGGCAGTTCGTTGTACGCGGTCGCGGTGTTGGCCCACAGGGTGTCGCCACCGAAGGCCGGCGCCACCACCGAGCGCAGGATCGAGGCTTTCGGGTAGGCGTCGACGAAGGTCACGTCGGTGTGCCAGGAGTTGGCGCGCTGGCCCTCGGCCCCGTCCAGTTCCAGCAGATAGCGTGTGCCCTCGCGCACCGGTACGGTCGGATGTGCCACCGGCTCGCCGAGCAGATGGGCGAAGGCTTCCTGGCGCTGATCGTCGAGCTGGGTCTGCTCGCGGAAGAACACCACCTTGTACTGGATCAGCGCCTGCTGAATGGCTTCGACGGTGGCGGCGTCCAGTTCTCCGGACAGGTGCACACCACGGATCTCGGCGCCGATACGGCCGGCCACCGGATGGATTTCCAGCGCGTGGACAGCAGGTTTTACAGCGAGTGCGGCATTGCTCATGGGTAGACCCTCATCGACTGCTTGCGGTTAGGCGGCAGCGAAACATCGCTCTATCTATATTCCATTTACATCTAATAGATATTCACATGCTTCGTTGACGGAATAAGAGCTTGCATTTAAAACCTCAAGCAACCCTCGTCGCAAATGCCTTCGAGCTATTTTTAGGATGCCGGAAAAGCATATGGATCTTCGCCAGTTGCGCTACTTCATCGCCCTCAACGAACACCGCAGTTTTGTCCGTGCGGCAGACGCGATGGGCATCACTCAACCGGCGTTCAGCCGCAGCATTCAAGGGCTGGAGCAAGAGTTCGGCTGCGTGCTGGTGGATCGCGGCAACAAGGATCTGCGCCCGACGCCCGAAGGCCAGGTGGTGCTGCAACACGCCCTGACCCTGGTGCAAGGCGCGGCGCTGCTCAGCGCGGAAGTGACGCAGATGACCAAGCTTGATGCCGGGGAACTGCACTTCGGCTGCGGCCCGGCCCCGGCGGTGAAACTGGTGCCGGATGCGGTGGCGCAATTCATCAACGCGCACCCGAAAGTGCGCACCTGTTTTCAGGTGGATAACTGGGAAAAACTCAGCCGTGCGCTGAGCCGTGAAGAGATCGAATTCTTCATCGCCGACATCCGCCACTTCGAAGCCGACCCGAACTTCCAGACCCAGGCCCTGACGCCCAAGCGCGGGGTGTTTTTCTGCCGTCCCGGGCACCCGCTGCTGGCCAAGGAAAGCCTGTCGACCAACGACATGTTCGACTACCCGCTGGCGACCACATTGATCCCGCCGGGGATTCGCAAACTGCTGGCGAACCTCAGCGGCCGGATCGATTTTTCGCCGACCATCGAGACCGAGCATTTCCCGGCGCTGGTGAAAGTGGTGCTGCAATCGAATGCCATCGGCATCGGTACGGAAGAGGCGTTTTACGAGGATATTGCCCAGGGTTCACTGGCGCTGCTGCACTGGCGCAATCTGCCGCAGAATCTGGAGAGCATGAACGCGCGCTGCGGGATTGTCAGTCGCACAGGATTTCGCTTGTCGCCGGCAGCAAGAGCGATGATCGAAACGTTGGTGGCGGTGGATAAGCAGGAAGTCAGCGTCGCGGTTTGAGGACGCCTTCGCGAGCAAGCCCGCTCCCACAGGGGATTGTGGTGAACACAGTTTTGTATTCACGCCGATCCACTGTGGGAGCGGGCTTGCTCGCGAAAAGGCCCGTCCAGACACTGGAGATTCAGAGCTTGGCCGCCGCCAATTCAGGCGCTACCCAATCACTGACCTTGAACGGCTTGCGAATCAGCTTCTGCTGCGCCGCCAGGTCCACCGAATCCTGCAACTTGCCGAGGAACACCGGGTCCAGCGTCGACGGGAACACTTCGCTGAGTTTCTGATCCGCCAGATCCTGGGTCAGGATCACCGGTGGATAACTCGCCAGCCCCGACACCAGTTGCACATAAGCGTCCTTGTTGCTGTCCCGAGTCAGCCACTCAACCGCCTGCTGCTGCGCCTTGAGCAGTTTTGCCACGACCTCCGGGTGCCCGTCGACGAACTTGCCGGTGCCGACCAGCACTGACTGCACACTGCCGGCGCCACCCAGATCCTTGGTATTGAGCGGCAATTCAGCCAGCCCCTTGGCTTGCAGTGCCGTCAGCCCTGAGCTGCCCCACGACGCGTCGATCTGTTTCGCCGCCAAGGCCGCGACCGCGCCGCTGAAGTCGAGATTGATCACTTTCAGATCCTTCTCGCTCAAGCCCTGACTGGCCAACGCCGCATCAAACGACAACTGCGTGGCGGTGCCACGGAAGATCGCCACGCGCTTGCCTTTCAGATCCTGCAGGGTCTTGATCCCCGACCCCGGCACCACGCCCAGATACTGTTTCACCCCGCGCGCACTGGCGCTGAGCAAACGCGTGTCGAGGCCATTGGACTTGCCGATGATCGCCGCGAGGTCGCCCAGATACGCCAGATCGACCTGACCATTGGCAAACGCCTCGTTGATCACCGGCCCGGCGCCCTTGAAAAAGCTCCACTGAATCTTGATGCCCTGATCGGCGAAGGCTTTTTCGAAGATCTGCTGATCACGCAGCACATCCACCACACCGCCGCCGCTGTGCTGGGTGCCGGCGCTCAGGTCGGGCACAGCGATCCTGATTTCCTTGAGCTCGTCGGCCTGCGCGGTAATCGCCAACAGGCCCGCCAGTGCCGGAATGGCAAACAGACTGAAGACTCGTTTGAAGGGAAAGTTCATGGGTACGGCTCCTTGATCACGACAGGCGTTGAGGAGCCGAAAGTAGGCCGAAGCAAGACCTTCGCTTAAATACTATAAATGCACATTTTTATAACCATTAACGCTAAGCAAGCAACAACGCGGGCTGCAGCGCGTATGCATTAACAGCATCGAAAATATTCTTCAAATGCATTGGATGCGCGTCGCGCTGCGAGCCTTAAATGGTCTGGCTTATCTCTCAATAGAATTGATTTGAATTTTTATAGATCGATTTTGCATACACCGCTAGCCAATTGTGGGAGCGGGCTTGCTCGCGAAGAGGCCGTGTCATTCACCATCATCGGTGCCTGACACTCCGTCTTCGTGAGCAAGCCCACTCCCACACAGGCACAGCGGTTCGCCATGCAACCCGACAACGGAGGTCACCCATGGCCCGTGATTCCCTGCTCAGCCTGCCGCTGCCCGCGCCACCTCTGAAAAGCCGGCGCGCGTGGCCGAGCCTCAACCAACGTCTGTTGCCATGGCTGTTGCCGATCAGCCTGTTCGCTCTGTGGTGGCTGGCCGCACGCAATCAATGGATGAGCGAGCAGATCCTGCCGGCGCCATCGCTGGTGTGGAACAGCGCCATCGAGCTGTCCCAGGGCGAGTTGTGGAGTCATTTGTGGATCAGCCTGCAACGTCTGCTCTGGGGCTTGCTGGCAGGGATCTCAGCTGGTGCGCTGCTGGGTGCCGCGCTGGGCTTCAGCCGGCGTCTCGAACGCCTGGTCTTCCCGACGTTCGCCGGTCTGGCACAGGTACCGACGCTGGCGTGGATTCCGCTGTTCATGGTGTTTTTCGGCATCGGCGAAGTGCTGAAACTGGTGGTGCTGATCAAGGCCATCGTGGTGCCGGTGACCCTGCACACCCTGGTCGGCGTTCGTGATGCGCAACCGAAACTGCGCGAAGCCGCCGCCGTACTGCGCCTGCCGTCGTACTTGCTGATCCGGCGTCTGGTGTTGCCTGCCGCGCTGCCGGCGTTCATGGCCGGCGTACGTCTGGCCCTGGCCGCCGGCTGGACTTCATTGCTGGCGGTGGAGCTGCTGGCGTCCAGCGAAGGCATCGGTTACCTGATGGTCTGGGCACGGCAACTGTTCATGCTCGACATCGTGTTCGTGTGCATCGTCGTCATCGGTGTGCTCGGTGTCGCGATGGATCGCGGCATCGGTTTTCTCGACCGCAAACTGGTGCACTGGCCGCACCCGGCGACTGCGGAAATCCGTCGTGGCCCGCGCCATGAAGGCTGGCAGCGGCTGCAACCGTGGCTGTTGCCACTGGGCCTGATTGGCGTCTGGCAAGTGGCGAGCGATCAGCAGTGGGTCGATGCGAACATCCTGGTCAGCCCGCTGGCGGTACTGGAAACGACCAGGAACGGTCTGCTCGACGGCACGCTGATCAGCGGCATGGCCTTGAGCCTCGGTCGTACCCTTGGCGGGTTGCTGCTGGGCGGCGGACTCGGTTTCGCCCTCGGCCTGTTGCTGGGTCTGTCGCGCACCAGCGAACGGCTGCTCGGCCCGACTCTCGCCGCCATTCGCCAGATCGCGATTTTCGCCTGGGTGCCGCTGCTCACCGCGTGGTTCGGATTGGGTGAATTGGCGAAGTGGGTGTTCGTCGCCCTCGCCGCGTTTTTCCCGCTGTTCATCGCCACCCAGCGCAGCGTCGCCAACCTCTCGCCACAACTCAACGAAGCCGCGCAGGTGCTGCGCCTGAGCCTCGGCCAGCGCCTGCGTCGTCTGGTGCTGCCGGGTGCGGCGCCGGGGATTTTCGCCGGGCTGCGCCTGAGTCTGATCTACGCCTGGCTCGGCACCATCGGCGCCGAATATTTCATGCCGTCCAACGGCGGCATCGGCAGCCAAATGATCGGCGCCCAACAACTGCTGCGCATGGACCTGATCATGGCCGCGATGCTTTTGGTCGGCCTCACCGGCGCCCTGCTCAACCTCATCGGCCAACGCCTGGAAATTCGCGCTACTCGCTGGAGACACGCATGAACGCACCGATTGTCAGCTTCACCCACGTAGGCAAATCCTTCGACGTCGACGGTTTCGAACTGGAGGCGATTCGCGAATTCAACCTCGACATCGCCGAGGGCGAATTTGTCGCCATCGTCGGGTCCAGCGGTTGCGGCAAATCCACCTTGCTGCGTTTGCTGGTGGGTCTGGATACGCAGTTTCGCGGGCAGATCAGCGTCGATGGCAAAGCGGTCAGCGGCATCGGCGGCGAGCGCGGCATCGTGTTTCAGGAGCATCGGCTGTTCCCGTGGCTGACGGTGGCCGACAACATCGGTCTGGGCCTGGTCAACGAGCCGCTGAGCACCGCCGAAAAGCAGCAGCGCATCAACGATTTCATCGATCTGGTCGGCCTGCACGATTTCACCCGCGCCTATCCGCACCAGCTCTCCGGCGGCATGGCCCAGCGCGTGGCGATTGCTCGCGGACTGGTCGCCAGCCCACGGATCCTGCTGCTCGACGAACCGTTCGGCGCCCTTGATGCGTTGACCCGTCAGCAGATGCAGGACGAACTACTGGCGATCCGCGACCGGGCAAAAATCACCACGATCCTCGTCACCCACGACGTCGAAGAAGCGATCTTTCTGGCCGACCGCGTGGTGGTGATGGAGCCGCGTCCGGGGCGGATCAAGCAAGTGGTCGATATCGCCCTGCCGCACCCGCGTCAGCGCAGCAGTTTCGACTTCCATCAGTTGCGTGAAGAGCTGCTGCACGAACTGACCAGTGACGACCATTACCAACCGAGCCTGCCGGTCCAGATCCGCGATCTGCCGCTGTCGTTCATTGCCTGCTGAGAGGAGCTTTTCGATGCCGCAACGCCCCAACTTTCTGGTGATTCTGGCCGACGATCTCGGCTTTTCCGACATCGGCGCGTTCGGTGGCGAAATCGCCACGCCGAACCTCGATGCCTTGGCCAACAACGGCCTGCGCCTGACCGATTTCCACACCGCACCGACCTGCTCGCCAACCCGCTCGATGCTGCTGACCGGCACCGACCACCACATCGCCGGCATCGGCACCATGGCCGAAGCGCTGACCCCGGAGCTGATCGGCAAACCGGGTTACGAAGGCTACCTCAACGACCGCGTTGTGGCCCTGCCCGAGCTGCTGCGCGAGGCCGGTTATCAAACCTTGATGAGCGGCAAATGGCACCTCGGCCTGACTGCTGAACTGGCGCCGCAGGCCCGCGGTTTCGAGCGTTCGTTTTCGTTGCTGCCGGGTGCGGCCAACCACTATGGTTTCGAGCCGACCTACGATGAACACACCCCTGGCCTGCTGAAATCGACTCCGGCGCTGTACATCGAAGACGACACCTTTATCGATGAGCTGCCCAAGGATTTCTACTCGTCGGACGCCTTCGGCGACAAGCTGCTGCAGTATCTCAAGGAGCGCGATCAGAGCCGGCCATTCTTCGCTTATCTGCCCTTCTCCGCACCGCACTGGCCGTTGCAGGCACCGGCCGACATCGTCGAAAAATACCGTGGTCGCTACGACGCCGGTCCCGAAGTCTTGCGTCTGGAGCGCCTGGAAAAACTCAAGGCGCTGGGCCTGATCGAGCCGGATGTCGAGCCGCATCCGCTGATTCAACTGAATGCGCAATGGGACTCGCTGAGTGATGAGCAACGGCAGATTTCCGCGCGGGCCATGGAGGTCTACGCGGCCATGGTCGAGCGCATGGACTGGAACATCGGCCGGGTGGTCGATTACCTGCGCCAGCAGGGCCAACTCGATAACACCTTCATCCTGTTCATGTCCGACAACGGTGCCGAGGGCGCACTGCTGGAGGCGTTTCCCAAGTTCGGCCCGGAACTGCTGACCTACCTCAATCAGCATTACGACAACAGCCTCGACAACATCGGCCGCGCCAATTCCTACGTGTGGTACGGGCCGAGCTGGGCGCAGGTGGCGACCGCACCGTCACGGTTGTTCAAGGCGTTCACCACCGAAGGCGGGATTCGCGTACCGGCGCTGCTGCACTATCCGCAACTGCCGATCAAAGGGCAGATCAGCCACGGCTTTGGCACGGTGATGGACATTACCCCGACCATTCTCGATCTGGCCGGCGTGCGCCATCCGGGCAAGCAATGGCACGGCAAACCGGTGGCGCCGCTGCGCGGTAAATCATGGCTGGGCTTTTTGTCTGGCGAGACGGCGCAGGTGCATGACGAACACACCGTGACTGGTTGGGAGTTGTTTGGCCGGCGGGCAATTCGCCAAGGGTCGTGGAAAGCCGTGTGGATCCCCGGGCCGGTGGGGCCGGCGACCTGGCAGCTTTACGACCTGAGCAGCGATCCGGGTGAGATTCATGATCTGGCGTCGAGTCAGCCGGACAAGCTCAGCACCCTGATCGGGCATTGGCAGCAGTATGTGGAGGAGACCGGGGTGATTCTCAGTGCTTCGCCATTTCAGCCGGATTGAGGTTGCCTGATCCGGTGCCTTCGCGAGCAAGCCCGCTCCCACAGTTGAAATGCGTTCCCCTGTGGGAGCGGGCTTGCTCGCGAAGAGGCCCGCAAATTCACCATCAAGCCTGAGCCGTACGCGCCTCCTCCGCTACCACTTCATCCCGACGAACAAACCGGTTCGCCCGCCCAAACGTACCGAAATCATTGAAGCGCACGCCCATCTCACGCATCACCTTATGCGCCACCGGCACGGTCAGCTGCCGGATGTAAAACGGTTCTTTCACCACAAAATGATGAATCCCGTGGCTGCTGCCGAAGTTGAAGCAGAACGCCTGCAGCGGCCACAGCCACCAAGGGTTCAACACCTGGCACTGCTGCAGCACATTGCCCGCCTCGATGTCGCCGTAGTAATGCATGTTCGAGCTGATGAAGTGCAGGCAAAAGGTGCGCAGCACGTTCGGGCCGATGATCACCACCGCCGCGATGTCGATCATCTGCATCACCGACAGCGTGGTCGCCGACCATTCAATCGGCGAACCCATGAGGTAGGCAATGCCATTCGCCGCATGAAAGCCGAGGAACACGTACCACGCCCCCCAATGCACCAGCGCCAGTGGCGCATAGACCTTCAGCGTGCGTTTGATGATGTTGATTTTGTGCGCCCAGGTCTTGGCCCGCAGCATGCGGATGAACGCCGACATCACGTTGTCGCCGACCATCAGCAGCCGCGCAAAACCCCACGGTTCGCCGTTGGTGATCGCGCGTTCTTCCATATCGGTTTCGGTGCCGGAGACCTTGTGGTGATTGAGGTGCAGATGGCGGCGGATCCACGGGTTGATCGTGCTCGGCCGCGCCAGCCACACCAGGCCCATCATCAGGTTGTGCGGCACGCGCTGCTTGCGGAAATACATGCTGTGGATCAGGTCGTGTTCCAGCTCATGGGTCAGGGAGGCGAAAAACGCGTTGAGCAACAGGCATACCCACCACGCCATGTGGCCAGTGATGTACAGCGTCGCCGAACCGATCATCCCGGCCAGAGCAAAGGCCAGAATCCCCGCGCCGAGGGCGTCCTGGTGCTGCAAAATCGGGTAGCGCTGACGCAACTCGACGCCCTTGGCCAGCACCACTTCGCGAATATGCGCTGATCGCTGGGCAGCATTGTGTCGCGGGGGACTTGCAGAAGTACGGTCCATGCTTCCATCCTCTGGTTATTGATGTTCGCATCCTGCCTTGCGAAAGCTTTATTGATGGTAGCCGTGAACGCCAACCTGTTGACCGGAAGCGCCAATCAGCATGAAGGAACCGACCTCTCTCGCCAGCTGGACCCGTGCCTTGCGCAAGCAGCTCGATGCGCTGGGGCTGGACAGTCTCGGCCTGTGCCAACAGGCCGGGCTCGATCCGCAGTTGATGGACGACCCGAACGCGCGTTATCCGTTGTCCGGCACCACGCGTCTGTGGCAACTGGCAGTACAGTTCAGCGGCGATCCGGCGATCGGCCTGCGAGTGTCGCGGTTCGTCAGCCCGACCACGTTCCATGCGCTGGGTTACGCGCTGGTGGCCAGCGGCAGCCTGCGTGAGGTATTCGAGCGCATCGTGCGTTATCACCCGGTGGTCAGCGATGCACTGGAACTGGAGCTGAGCCGCAGCGATGACCGCTATCTGTTTCGTCTGAAAATTCCGTCAGGCAATCCGGCGCCGGCCTTCGAAGCCATCGATGCCTTTGCCGCGATCTACGTGCGTACCTGCCGCAATCGCCTGGGTCGCGATTACGCGCCGCTGGCGGTGTACCTGCGCCGCCCGGAACCGTCCGATGCGCATCAGTGGCACAAAGTGTTCCGCGCTCCGGTGCATTTCTCCTGCGCCGAAGATCGCCTGGAGTTTGCCCTCGCCGACTTCGACAGCCACCTCGACGACGCCAACCCGGAACTGGCCGAACACAACGAAGCGGTGCTCAAGCGCACGATGGCCCAACTCCAGCCGCTGACCTGGGAGCGCAAGGTGCGCGATGCCATCGAGGAGCAACTGCCGGAAGGCGAACCCAGCGCCGAACGCATCGCCCAGGCCTTGCACCTGAGCCTGCGCAGCCTGCAACGGCATCTGGCGGATGAGGGCTGTCGCTTCGACACGCTGCTCAACGAGAGCCGCGAAAACCTCGCGCTGCTGCACCTGCGCGATCCGCAGTGTTCGTTGAGTGAAGTCAGTTACCTGCTGGGGTTTGCCGACACCAGCAGCTTCAGCCGCGCGTTCAAGCGCTGGACGGGGATGACGCCGGGGCAGTTTCGCGATCAGTTGCGCTGAACATCAGCCCTTGATCAAGCTGCGTTGCAGGCCGGAAGTCCACTGTTCGATCATCGCCTCGCCTACTTCGGCAAAATCGGGGTACTTGCGGCAGTGTCTGGCCATTTCCTCGATCGCCATCTGCATGCCGTGAGCCACTTGTTGCAGTAATTCGTTGCAACGCGCCTCGGTCAGGTTGCATGCCGTACGACCGAACCGCACCAGCATCTTGTACTTGGGCCAGGCTTTTGAACCGCCCAGCAGCAGCGCCATGCTGTCGCTCTTGATATAAACCGACGTTGTGATGATGTCGTACGCCGGCGCGAGCCTGACGGATGACTGCTCTGCACAATCTTCGTAAAGCACGCCGAAGTTCTTCAGATGCGCATCACCGTTTTTCAGCCCTGCAGACAACGCGACAATCTTGAAAAACGCTTCCAGGGCAGAGCCCAGCAACTGCGGCGAAACAAATGCCTTGATCTGCCGCGCGGCACCTTCATAGGAACCGTCGTATTTGGCTTTCGACGGCCACCCGTTCAGTACACAGAAATCCTCGAAACCGAGGTACCCCGAATCGCTCAGGTCAAAACGCTCGACCACCAGAAATTTGCCGCGCTCGCTGAGCTCGAATGTTGGCACTTCGAGGCCGCAGTGCTGTGCCGCCCGCATACAGAAATATTCATTGGTTGCCAGCTGCGGATACTCTTCGGCGCGAAAGGCCTTGACCAGATGAGTCGCGCCCCGATGAGTCAGGCGATCAATCGCGGCAGCGCTGTCACGCACCAGCACTTTGGGCTGCACGCCTGACACTCCGGAATACTGACCATAGGTCTGTAACAGGTCTTCGAACAGTCCCTGAGCACCATCGTGCACCAGCAGATCGCTGAGGGATGTTGCCGGAGGCTGATCAGTCGCCGGTGCGCTGGCAATTGCCAGACGGCCGAGCTGATGGGGGCCGACGATAGCCAACAAAGCAAAATCATCGAAGCCACGCACGGCTTTACTGAAGCGCCGCATCAACTCCTCACGCAGCGCGCCTTCGGGCAAGTTCATCTCGAAGACAGGGTGGATGCCATGTTCCCAGCCATAGCTGTCCAGGCGAGTGGGCATCGTCAGCGATACCGCATTGTCAGCGCTGGCGTCTTCGCGGTAACTGAACACGCTGTCGTCGCGAATCTGCCCGCGCCCCAGCGTCCCGACCACCTGCTCACCTACACGGATTTGCAACCTGTCCGGCGTTTCAGTCATGGAAATTCACTTTTTGCAGAGCGTCGAGGGTTGGGCGATTGGACTTCCGGGGAACGGCAACCAGCTCGTAACCGAAGCCGTTGAGTATCGCCTCAACCTTGCGCAGGCCGATTTCGGAGACCGTGTTGTTTTCGATCCCCGAGATGGTGGCGCGGCTCATGCCATATTGTTGAGCCAGTGCCTGCTGGGAGAGTTTGCGCGCCTTACGCAAACTTCTGATCACTTCGCCGATCTGTTCCATTGCGCAAACCTGCACTGTTTACGATGCATTTATAGATAAATCAATGAAATGCATCACATGTGATGCATTAGTCACCAAACTCTAGCTGAGTTTCAGAATACTTGCACGGCGCATCATTGGCTCAGGACAAAACCCAACTCAAACACTGTGCCACTCGCATCACTGCTCACCCTGACCTGCCCGCCATGCAACAGCATGATCGACTGCACGATCGCCAGCCCCAGCCCACCGGAATCCCCAGGCTGCGCCCGTGAAGGGTCGACGCGATAGAAGCGGTCGAACAGTTTGCCCAGATGTTCTGGCGCAATCACCGGGCCGTGGTTGTGTACCTGTAACCAGCACACGCCCGGCTCATCGTGGCGGCGCAGGCTGATCAGTGTGCCTTCATCGGCATGACGCACCGCGTTGGCCAGCAGATTACCCAGGGCACGTTGCAGCAGTTGCTGATCGGCCAACAGTTCGCCGTGCAGCCGGTTTTCCAGGCGCAACTGGCGATCATCGGCCAAGGCTTCGAAGTAATCGCACAGCTCGCTGCCGACGCTGTGCAGATCCAGCGTGCGCAAGTCGAGCGCACGCTCCGCCTGTTCGGCGCGGGCGAGGAACATCAGGTTCTCGGCCATGCGTTTGAGGCGTTCGAATTCTTCCATGTTCGACGCCAGCAGCTCCTGATACTCCGCCGTGCTGCGCGGGTGATTCAACGCCTGGCCGTTGCTGGCAAGCAAGGTGTGCAACGGGGTGCGGATCTCGTGGGCCAGATCGGCGGAAAACTGCGACAGCCGCTGCACGCTGTCGTCCAGTCGCGCGAGCATGCCGTTGAGCGCCTGCACCGGTTCGAGCAGTTCGGCGGGGGTGCCACTGGCGGGCAGACGCTGGTCGAGGCTGCGCAGATCAATGCCGCGCACCGCCGCGCTTAACTGGCGCAACGGTTGCAGACCACGGCGCAGCAAAACCAGGCCCAGCGCGAACGCCAGCAACGCGCCAAGCCCGACGGCCAGGTACAGGCGCAGGCGATAACTGGCGAGCATCTGTTCACGCTCAGTAAGCACCTTGCCGGCGATCACGGTGAGCGGTTCGCCGTTCGGCCCTTGGGCTTCACCGGACAACAGCGCCAGCTCGGCGCCGTCCGGCGCTTGCCAGGTCAGCACATCGCGACGCTGCGGCGTTTGCTCGCGTGCGATTGCGTTCAATGGCGGCAGCTCGCGCTGGCGCGGGTTGATCGCAATCACGTTCGAGCCATCGGCCCGCCGCACCAACAGCAGGCTGTCGAGGTTACCGAGCATGTTCTGATAGAGACGTGGCCGCGCCTGCAAGGCGCCGAGGCTGTCACTGTCGGCGAGCAAGGCGCGCACCTGCTCCAGACGGCCGAGCAACGCGAGGTCGTCGCGGTAGGCGATTTCCGAGTCGAGCGAGCGGTAGAGAAACACACCGATCGCACTCAACACCAACGCGCAAACCACAGCGAACGCCAGCGCCAGACGCCAGGCGATCGACCTAGACCGCATCGTCGGGCGCCTCCAGCTGATAGCCGACCCCGCGCACGGTATGGATCAGTTTCGGCATGTACGGGTCATCGACCTTGGCCCGCAAACGCCGCACTGCAACTTCGACCATGTTGGTGTCGCTGTCGAAATTCAGGTTCCACACCTGCGAGGCGATCAGCGTGCGCGACAGCACTTCGCCCTGACGGCTGGCGAGCAATTGCAGCAAGGCAAATTCCTTGTTGGTCAGGGCAATGCGCTGACCGCCGCGACTGACCCGACGCCGTAGCACGTCGATTTCCAGGTCGGCGATGCTGTAGGACTCGGCCTCGCGCAGCGGCCCGCGCCGCAGCAACGTGCGCACCCGCGCGAGCAATTCGGCGAAGGCGAAGGGTTTGAGCAGGTAATCATCGGCGCCCAGTTCGAGGCCGCGCACGCGGTCTTCGATGGCGTCCTTGGCGGTGAGGAACAGCACCGGCGTGGCGCCGCGCTGGCGGATCAGTTGCAGCAGCTGCCAGCCATTGAGGCCCGGCAGCATCACGTCGAGGATGATCAGGTCATATTCCTGCTGCTCGATGAAATAGCGCCCATCGAGACCATTGAGCGCCACGTCCACGGCAAAACCCGACTCGCCCAGGCCCTTGGCCAGGAAATTCGCGGTTTTGGCTTCATCTTCTACGACCAGCAAACGCATGGCACACCTCGATTGATCAGGCACACAGGCTAGGCGCCTTCGGCGGCGTTGCCCATTACAAACTTGTAATCCGACTGTCGGGGTTCTGACGAAGAGCGGCGGCTAAGGTGATGTCCTTCGCTTTCGGAGCCTGTTCATGACCGTCAAATACCTTGCAGCCAGCCTTGCCCTCGGCCTCAGCGTCAGTGTTTTCGCCGCCCCTGAACTGCCGCGCCACGCTGACCTCGATCTGAAAACCGCACGCCTGCTGGCCGACACCGCGTTGAGCAATTGCACCGCCACGGTATCGGTGCTCGACCGTGGCGGCAACTTGCTGGTAACCCTGCGCGGCGACGGCATCGGCCCGCACAACACCGCTGCCAGCCAGCGCAAAGCCTACACCGCGCTGTCGACGAAAACCCCGACCCGGCTGTTCGCCGAGCGCGCCCGCAGCAATCCGGAAACCGCCAACCTCAACACCCTCGATGAGCTGCTGTTGCTCGGCGGCGGGATCCCGTTGTTCGCCGCGGATGAACTGGTCGGCGCCATGGGCGTGGCCGGCTCCGGCGGCGGCGAGCAAGACGAAAGCTGTGCGATCAAGGCCGCCGAAAACGCCGGCCTGACCTTCACCCGTTCCCAATAAGGAGACTGACCATGACTACCCTGCGCATGACCTTCGCCGCACTCGGCCTGAGTGCCTTCTCCAGCCTGGCGCTGGCCGCCGGCAACCCGCTGAGCGTGCACGTGCTCAACCTGGAAAACGGCCTGCCCTCGCCGGGCGTCAACGTGACCCTGGAAAAACACGTCGGCCAGAACTGGCAGCCACTGGCCCAAGGCACCACCAACGAGCAGGGACGCATCGCCGAACTGTTCCCGGCCAAACAGCCTTTCGAGGCAGGCGAATACCGGGTGGTGTTCAAGACCGGCGAGTATTTCGAGAAGAACAAGCGCGAGACGTTTTTCCCGGAGATTCCGGTGATTTTCCAAGTGAAGCAGACTGACCAGCACTACCACATCCCGTTGCTGCTCAGCCCTTACGGCTTCTCGACCTATCGCGGTTCGTAAAAACAACAGCGATCATATGTGGGAGCGGGCTTGCTCGCGAAAGCGATGTGTCAGTGCATGATGTGCTGGCTGACACGACGCCTTCGCGAGCAAGCCCGCTCCCACAGGGATGGCAGTGTTCTTTAGAGTATGGCCAGCGCGCGCAATCGCTTGGCATCGAGAATCTCGATCTCGCCATACCCCAACCCGATAATCCCCTGCCCTTGCAGATCCTTGAGGATCTGGTTGGTGGTCTGCCGTGACAGCGACAGCATCGACGCCAGCTGCTCCTGCGGCAGTTGCAGGACCCGGCGTGGCGCATCGATTTCGCCGTAGCCCTCGGCGATCATCAGCAAGCGATGGGCCAGGCGTGCCGGAGCCGGCAGCAGGCTCAACTGTTCGAGATTGATGAAGGTCAGGCGCAGTTTGTGGCTCATCAGCAATGCCAGATGGCGCCAGTACACCGGCTGTTCGTCGAGGATTTTCAGCAGCGTGGCCTGCGGGATATTCAGCAGGGTGCACGACCCGACCGCATACGCATCATGAGTGCGTGGCTGGCCGTCGAACAGGCAGATTTCGCCGAACCAGTGCGGCGCCTCCACCAGGCTCAGCAACGCCTCCTTGCCCTGCTCGCTCACCGCGCCGATTCGGATCGCGCCGTCGAGCACCGCGTACAGGCCGCAGGGCGGATCGCCGCGCTGGAACAGGCGCTGCCCCGCCGTCAGCCGCCGCTCCCGAGCCGCCGCCAGCAGACTATCCTGAAAGGATGCCGGCAGATGACTGAACCATTGCCCGGTCAGCAGCCGTGAACGCTTATCCATGATCACTCCCAATTGTCGCCTGCCTGACAGAGCGAACGCCGAACCCGAGACATGCTGCACGCACCCTACAGGAGGAACAACAATGAAAAGCCTCGTCGACCATCTCAGTCAATACGCCGCCTACCACCGCGACCCGCGCAACATCGCCAGCCACTTTATCGGCATTCCGCTGATCGTGGTGGCGGTGGCGGTGTTGCTGTCGCGACCAGAATGGTCACTGGGCGGCTTGTGGATCTCTCCGGCGGTGCTGCTGGCGCTGGCGTCGGCGTGGTTTTACCTGCGCCTGGAACTGAAGCTGGGCGTTCTGATGACGCTGTTGATGGGCCTGTCGGTCTGGGCCGGGCATGCGCTGGCGCAGCAGAGCACCATGGTCTGGCTGAGCAGCGGGCTGGCGATGTTTGTGATTGGCTGGGTGATCCAGTTTGTCGGGCACCACTACGAGGGGCGCAAACCGGCGTTTGTCGATGACGTGAGCGGGCTGATTGTCGGGCCGCTGTTTGTGGTGGCCGAAGTGGCGTTCCTGCTCGGCATGCGCCATGAGTTGAAAGAGCAGATCGAGGCGCGGGCGGGGGTGGTGCGGGTCAATCCGAATCGTGCGGCTGTATAGGCCGCTTTCGCGAGCAAGCCCGCTCCCACAATGGAATGCGTTCCAAAGGTGGGAGCGGGCTTGCTCGCGAAGCTTTTGACTTTAGAGGCCGGCGACTTTCTGCCAGACCTTCGGCTTGAAGAACAGCGTTTCACCCTTGGCCAGTCCGATCAGGCTGTCGTGATCCTTCACCACTTCCGCCTCGATCAGATCGGTCTGCCCTTCCACCTTCAACGTCACCCGCGTGGTCGCGCCCAATGGGCGAATATCACGCACTTCAGCGGCGTGGTGATCTTCCAGTTCATGCTTGGACAACGACACTTCGTGCGGACGGAACAGCACATGGTTGTCATCGCTGAGCAGCAAGCGGTTCGAGTCGCCGAGGAAGTGATAAACGAAATCGCTGGCCGGGTTTTCGTAGACGTCGCCCGGTGAGCCGATCTGCTCGATCACGCCCTTGTTCATCACCACGATGCGGTCGGCGACTTCCATCGCTTCTTCCTGGTCGTGGGTCACGAACACCGAGGTCAGGTTGATGTCTTCGTGCAGGCGCGCGAGCCAGCGGCGCAGCTCTTTACGCACCTTGGCGTCGAGAGCGCCGAACGGCTCGTCGAGCAGCAGCACTTTCGGTTCCACCGCCAAGGCACGGGCCAAGGCGATACGCTGACGCTGACCGCCGGAGAGTTGCTCCGGGTAGCGATCCGACAGCCAGTCCAGCTGCACCATGTTCAGCAGTTCGTGGACCTTGGTCGCGATCTGGCTTTCGCTCGGGCGCTGGTTTTTCGGTTTCATGCGCAGGCCGAACGCGACGTTGTCGAACACCGTCATGTGCCGGAACAGCGCGTAGTGCTGGAACACGAAACCGACGTTGCGATCACGCACGTCGTGGCCGGAGACGTCTTCGCCGTGAAACACGATGTTGCCCTGATCCGGGGTTTCCAGGCCGGCGATGATCCGCAGCAGCGTGGTCTTGCCGCAGCCGGACGGGCCGAGCAGCGCCACCAGTTCACCGCTGTGGATGTCCAGGCTGATGTTGTCCAGCGCCTTGAACGCATTGAAATTCTTGCTGACGTTACGCACTTCGATCGACATGAATTATTCCTCCGCGGCGCTGGCGCGCAGGCGGTTGATACGGTTTTCGCTCCACTGCTTGAGCAGCAGGATGAAGAGCGCCAGGATCAGCAACAGGCTCGCCACGGCGAACGCGGCCACGTGGTTGTATTCGTTGTAGAGGATCTCGACGTGCAGCGGCAAGGTGTTGGTCACCCCGCGAATGTGCCCGGAAACCACCGACACCGCACCGAACTCACCCATGGCCCGAGCGGTACACAGCACCACACCATAGATCAGGCCCCACTTGATGTTGGGGACGGTGACATGCCAGAACATCTGCCAGCCATTGGCGCCGAGCAGGCGCGCGGCTTCCTCTTCCTGCGTGCCTTGTTCCTGCATCAGCGGAATCAGCTCGCGGGCCACGAACGGCACGGTGACGAAGATCGTCGCCAGCACGATGCCCGGCAGGGCGAAGACGATCTGGATGTCATGATCCTGCAGCCACGGGCCGAACAGGCCCTGAGCGCCAAACATCAGCACGTAGACCAGACCGGCGATCACCGGCGACACCGAGAACGGCAGGTCGATCAGCGTCACCAGCATGCTCTTGCCACGGAACGAATATTTGCTCACGCACCATGCGGCGCTGACGCCGAACACCAGGTTCAGCGGCACCGAAATCAGCACGGCGATCACCGTGAGTTTCAGCGCCGACAAGGCGTCCGGTTCAAAGATCGCGGTGAAGAACGCGCCGAGGCCGTTCTTCAAACCCTGCGACACCACGATGAACAGCGGCAGCACCAGAAACAGGAAAAAGATCAGCCAGCCGAGACCGATCAGCACGCGCCGTGAAGTAGCGCTGCCACGGCGGGCAGCGTTGGCCGAGGACGCGGCCGCAATAGACGATTGGGACATGTTCGCGCCTCCTTATGGGGTTTCGATGCGCCGCTGCAACAGGTTGATCAGCAGCAACAGGACGAAGGAAACCACCAGCATCAGCACGCCGATGGAAGTGGCGCCGGTGTAATCGTACTGGTCGAGCTTGACCATGATCAGCAGCGGCAGGATCTCGGTTTTCATCGGCATGTTGCCGGCGATGAAAATCACCGAGCCGTACTCACCGACACCGCGGGCGAACGCCAGGGCAAAACCGGTCAGCCAGGCGGGCAACAGCGCTGGCAAGAGGATATGGCGGAACACCTGCAAAGGTTTCGCGCCAAGGCAGGCAGCGGCCTCTTCGACTTCACGGGGAATGTCAGCCAGTACCGGCTGCACCGTGCGCACCACGAACGGCAGGGTGACGAAAGTCAGCGCGAGGGTGATGCCCAGCGGCGTGTAGGCAATCTTGAAACCGAGGTCGGCGGCAAACTGGCCGACCAGACCGGTCGGGGTGTACAGCGCGGTCAGGGCGATACCGGCCACCGCCGTCGGCAGGGCGAACGGCAGGTCGATCATCGCGTCGATCACCTTGCGCCCGGGGAAGGTGTAGCGCACCAGCACCCAGGCCAATAGCGTACCGATGATGCCGTTGATGATCGCTGCACACAGCGCGGTACCGAAGCTCAGCTTCAACGCTGCCAGCACGCGTGGCGCGGTGATGATCGTCCAGAACTGATCCCAGGTGAGTTGGGCGGCGTGGACGAACATCGCCGCCAGCGGGATAAGCACAATCAGGCTGAGGTACACCAAGGTGTAGCCCAGCGTCAGCCCGAAGCCGGGTATGACGGGGGAGATACGACGCGACATAAAAGTCCTTGGTTAAAAAGCATTCCGCTGAACGCACCAATGTGGGAGCAAGCCCTGTGGTGAGGGGATTTATCCCCGACCGACTGCGAAGCAGTCGCAAAACCAGAGTTCGCGGTAGATTTGATTCACCGCAAAGGTCGGCATTGGGGCTGCTGCGCAACCCATCGGGGATGAATCCCCTCACCACAAAAGCTCACTCCCACATCTCAAGTGCCTAAACTTCAGGCTCATTGTGGAGCAGATTACTGCGCCTGATAGATCTGGTCGAACACGCCACCGTCGTTGAAGAACTTCGGTTGTGCGGATTTCCAGCCGCCGAAGTCCTTGTCGATCGTCACGAGTTCCAGTTTCGGGAACTGCTGGGCGTACTTCGCCGCCACGTCCTTGTCGCGCGGGCGGTAGAAGTTCTTCGCGGCGATCTCCTGACCGGCCGGGCTGTACAGGTGCTTCAAGTAGGCTTCGGCGATCTGCTCGTTGCCCTTCTTCTCGGCGTTCTTGTCGACCACCGCCACCGGTGGCTCGGCAAGGATCGACAGCGAAGGCACAACGATGTCGAACTTGTCGGCGCCGCCGTCTTCTTTCAGCGCCAGGAACGCTTCGTTTTCCCAGGCCAGCAACACGTCTCCCTGACCGTTGTTGACGAAGGTGATGGTCGAGCCGCGAGCACCGGTGTCCAATACCGGCACGTGCTTGAACAGGGTCTGTACGTATTCTTTGGCTTTTTCTTCGCTGCCGCCGTTGGCTTTCAGGCCATAGGCCCACGCGGCGAGGAAGTTCCAGCGTGCACCACCGGAGGTTTTCGGGTTCGGGGTGATCACCGAAACGTCGTTCTTGACCAGGTCGCCCCAGTCCTTGATGCCTTTCGGGTTGCCCTTGCGCACCAGGAACACGATGGTTGAGGTGTACGGGGTGCTGGCGTCCGGCAGACGCTTCTGCCAGTCGGCCGGCAGGGTCTTGCCGAGCTTGGCGATTTCGTCGATGTCGCCGGCCAGGGCCAGGGTCACGACGTCGGCACGCAGACCGTCGATCACCGCCCGGCCCTGCTTGCCCGAACCGCCGTGGGATTGCTGGATTTTCACGGTGTCGCCGGCATGATCCTTCTGCCAGAACTTGATGAATTCGGCGTTGTAGTCCTGATACAGCTCGCGCGTCGGGTCGTACGACACATTGAGCAGTTCGTAATCCTTGGCAACCGCGGAACCGGCAAACACAGCACTGGCCAGCGCGGCCAAAGCGTAACGGCGAATCGACGACATGGTGAAAGCTCCTGGAATTCTTGGTGGTGGCTTTTTCTTATGTGTTGCTGGAATCGGGTTGCTCATTCAAAGATCGCCGCCTGCGCCAGCGCTTGCGCACAGCCCCCTGCAAAAGCTGGCGCAGGCTGCGATCTTTTTCAGCTCGGCTTGTTACCCGGCTGCTGCAAACGGAATTTCTCTTTGCGTTCAATCTGCACGACCTGGGCGTTGTGCACAGTGATCTCCACCGCGCCAAACCGCAGATCGCGCAGGGCGCTCTGGATTTCACGCAAGATGGTGGTTTCGTCCTGACCGTCAACGCTGCGAAGGGATGCGCTCATGGTGCTGCTCCTTTGAATGGGATGTGCCTGGCAGTGGGCGGCACTGCGTTCGGCGTGGGAGCAATATAAGAGAGGCGCAGATATTCTTAAAAAGACTATTTAAGAATGTTTATATAACTAGAAAACATTATCTGACGGGGCAAGGGTTTGCGCGGTGTTCCCCGAGTTTGAAGCCTGTATGAAACCTTGTGGTGAGGGGATTCATCCCCGATGGACTGCGTAGCAGTCCCTGTTTTTTAGGGCCGCTGCGCGACCCATCGGGGATAAATCCCCTCACCACAGGTTTTGTGTCAGCCATAACAGGACTGCTAACCGATAACAGGAGCTCTGGTCCAATCAATCTCCCCCGCCGGCACCGGCCGCCCAAACCAGTACCCCTGCCCCAGATCACATTCCTGCTCCAGCAGAAACGCCGCCTGCTCGGCCTGCTCGATCCCTTCGGCATGCACCTGCATGCCCATGCTGCGTGCCAGGGCGACGATCACCCGAACGATGGCTGCGTCATCCTCGTCCCACGGCAGACCGGCGACAAAACCCTGATCGATCTTGAGCTTCTGCACCGGCAAGCGCTTGAGCCGCAACAACGACGAGTACCCGGTGCCAAAGTCATCGATGGCCAGGCGAATGCCCAATTCACGCAAGCGATGCATCTGCTCCAGCGCCACTTCCGGGTCATCCATCACCGCGCTTTCGGTGACTTCCAGCTCCAGATACGCCGGATCCAGCCCGGTCTCGTGCAGCACCTGCGCCACCTGCTGATACAGCTCACGCCGGGCAAACAGGCGCGACGACACATTCACCGCGACAAACGACAACACAATCCCGGCCTGCTGCCATTGACACATCTGCGAACACGCCTGACGCATCACCCAGGCGTCGATTTCGGCGATCAGCCCGGTGCGCTCGGCAATCGGGATGAATTCCGCCGGTGACACCAGACCACGCTGCGGATGCTCCCAGCGCACCAGCGCTTCGACGCCGATCAGGCGACTGCTGTGCAAATCGTGAACCGGTTGGTAATAGACGCGCAGCTCCTGCTGCTCCAGCGCGCGACGCAGCTCGAAGGCAATCTCGACCCGTTGCTGCGCATGGGCGGTCAACTCTTCGGTGTACAGCGCGTAGCCGTTTCGGCCGCTGCTCTTGGCCTTGAACAGCGCGGCGTCGGCGTTGCGCAGCAATTGATCGGCACTCAACGCGTCGCTGGGGAACAGGCTGATACCGATACTGGCGTTGATGAACAGCTGATGCCGCTCGATGCTGAACGGTTCCTTCAGCGCATCGAGAATGCGCTGGGCCAGCGCCGCTGCCTGAACCAGTTGTGGACAACTTTCCGCCAGCACCGCGAATTCGTCACCGCCGAGCCGTGCCAGGGTAATCCCGGGGCCGAACAGGTCCTGCAGGCGCGCCGCCACCGCTTTGAGCAGGCGATCGCCGACGTTGTGCCCGAGGCTGTCGTTGATCATCTTGAAGTGATCCAGATCGATCATCAGCAGGGCGCAGCCACGCTTGTGGATCTGCGCCGAGGCCAGCGCCTGCTCGGCGCGGTCGCTGAACAACAGGCGATTGGGCAGGTCGGTCAGCGGGTCGTGATGGGCGAGGTGCTTGAGTTCGTGTTCGGAGTCCTTGATCGCACTGATGTCGGAAAATACCGCCACGTAGTGACTGAGCCGGCCCTGATCATCGTGAATCACGCGGATGGTCTGCCACTGTGGATAAATCTCGCCGCTCTTGCGTCGGTTCCAGATCTCACCGCTCCATTCGCCCTCGCTCTCCAGCGTGGCGAACATCGCCTGGTAAAAGCCCGGCGGATGGTGGCCGGACTTGAACAGGCTTGGCTGATGGCCGAGAACTTCGTCGTACTGGTAGCCGGTGATTTCCATGAACGCACGGTTGACGTGCACGATCAGGCCCTGATGATTGGTGACCAGCACCCCTTCGCGGGTGCAATCGAACACCGCTGCCGCCTGACGCAGGCGTTCACGGTCGGACTGACGCTCGCGTAGCCGCGCACCAATGCCGAGAAATTCGCACAATCTGGCCCGTGCCAGGAAAATCAGGCCAGCGCTGACGGCAGCCCAGACGTAACCGTTGATCAGTTGCCATCGCTGCAGATCGACAGACTCATCAAAGAAACTGTTCAATAAGTAACCAGTTCCCTGCAGCCAGACCACAGCAAGCAACAGGTAGAGCAGCGCTGCACGCAAGGCATCGCGGTAAGTGGCAGGCATTCGGCTGTCCATGTCCCTACAAAAAAGGCTGGAATTATAGGTCAAGAAACATCCAGCGACTCTTATCTGAAAGGGCGACTGGTTTTATCTGTGTGCTTGGTGATAATGCAACGGCTGTTTTTATCTTTATCGAGGGCCCTATAGCCTATGTGGTACGAAGGTTTTCTTGGCTTGTCGGCCTGGTCTCTGGTCGCGGTCACCCTGCTGATGACCCACGTGACAATTGTCGCCGTCACGGTCTATCTGCACCGTTACTCGGCCCATCGCTCGCTGGAGCTGAATGCCGGCCTGAAACACTTTTTCCGTTTCTGGCTGTGGCTGACCACGGCGCAGAACACCCGCGAGTGGACTGCCATCCACCGCAAACACCACGCCAAATGCGAAACCGAAGATGACCCGCACAGCCCGGTCATCAAGGGTCTGTCCACCGTGCTGCGCAAAGGCGCCGAGCTGTATCGCGCCGAAGCCGAGAACCCGGAGACCCTGCGCATCTACGGCAAGAACTGCCCCGAAGACTGGATCGAGCGCAACCTCTACAGCCGCTACCCGTTGCTGGGCGTGGCGATCATGGGCGTCATCGACCTGCTGCTGTTCGGCACCATCGGCATCACCATCTGGGCGATCCAGATGATGTGGATCCCGGTCTGGGCGGCCGGCGTGGTCAACGGTCTGGGTCACGCCATCGGCTACCGCAACTTCGAATGCCGCGACGCGGCGACCAATCTGGTGCCGTGGGGCATCCTGATCGGCGGCGAAGAACTGCACAACAATCATCACACCTACCCCAACTCGGCCAAGCTGTCGGTGAAGAAGTGGGAGTTCGACCTCGGCTGGGCGTGGATCAAGGTCTTCAGCTTCTTCGGTCTGGCCAAAGTGCAGCGTGTGGCACCGATTGCCCACCGCGTCGAAGGCAAGGGCCATCTGGACATGGACACCGCCATGGCGATCCTCAACAACCGCTTCCAGATCATGGCCCAGTACCGCAAATTGGTGATCGGCCCGCTGGTCAAGCAGGAGCTGGACAAGGTCGATCATTCGGTACGTCATCAATTCCATCGGGCCAAGCGCCTGCTGTCGCGGGAAACCAGCCTGCTGGAAGACCGTCATCACTTGCGCATCCAGAACATGCTCGAGCACAGCCAGGCGCTGAAGGTCATTTACGAGAAACGTCTGGCCCTGCAGCAGATCTGGGTCAAGACCAGCGCCAATGGCCACGACATGCTCGCCGCCATCAAGGAATGGGTGCACGAGGCCGAAGCCAGCGGCATCCAGTCCCTGCGTGAATTTGCCGACCAGCTGAAAACCTACTCGCTGCGCCCCGCCGCAGCCTGACCGCCATGAACGAATCCCCTCGCCACAGGGGATTCATCCCCGATCGGTAGCGCAGCTACCGCAAATTTGTCGACGCGTTCTCATTGCTGAAACGCGTCATATCTACCGCCCGGCGGGAGCAAGCTCCCTCGCCACAAAAGCGCGGAACTTAGCACCGAAAGCCCTATCTCAAAGACACTTCGCCACCCCGGCGGGCTGTACTGTGGCCGTTGTCGAAATTGCGGCACACCTTTTGAGAAATGTGCCGATGGTCAACAACAATCAAAAAGACTCATCCCTTGCGCAGTGGCCCGAGGCCGCGCAAACCCTGATGGCGCTGATGCACGCTCAAGGCGAAGTCGCCCGGCTGAGCGAGCGCGAACAACTGTTCAGTTCATTGCTGGTGAGCGTCAACGCGGTGCTCTGGGCGTTCAATTGGGAAACCCGTCAGGTGCTGTATGTCAGCCCTGCCTACGAGCGGATTTTCGGTCGCTCCGCAGGCCTGTTGCTGGCCGACTACAACCAGTGGCGCGACAGCATCTACCCCGACGACCTCGACTATGCCGAACGCAGCCTTGCCGAAGTGCTGCAAAAAGGTGCTGTGGAAGACCGCGAGTACCGGATCATCGCCGCCGACGGTCAGGTGCGCTGGCTCAGCGACAAATGCTTCATCAACCGTCAGGACGAACCCGGGCAACCGGTGATCATCGTCGGCATCGCCGAAGACATCACCGACAAGAAGCACATGGAAACCGAACTGCATCGCCTGGCGACCACCGACGTACTGACCCAGAGCAGCAACCGCCGACACTTCTTCGAATGCGCCAACCGCGAGTTCGAAGAGGCACGCCTGCAAGGTGCACCACTGGCCTTCCTGCTGCTGGACATCGATGATTTCAAGCTGATCAACGACAGCTACGGCCACCCGGCGGGTGACAACGTGCTGCAACGGATTGCCGAATGCGGGCGCGCTTCGTTACGCCGGGGTGATTTGTTCGGACGTATCGGCGGCGAGGAGTTCGCTGCGGTGTTTCCCGGTTGCGCACCGGACATGGCGCTGCAAGTGGCCGAGCGGCTGCAGCAGGAGATTCAGCGCCTGAGTTTCAACCACGAGGGGCAGACATTCGGCATCACCGTCAGCCAGGGCCTGACCAGCCTCAGGGATGGCGACGACAGTCTCGAGAGCCTGTTCGCCAGAGCGGATGCGGCCATGTACGAGGCAAAACGGCAGGGCAAGAACCGGATCATTTCTGCCTGATCCAGAATTTCAGCCACCCAAATATCCAATGTGGGAGCGGGCTTGCTCGCGAAGGCGGTAGGTCATTCAGCATTTATGTTGGCTGATACACCGCCTTCGCGAGCAAGCCCGCTCCCACAGGGTTTTGTGAAAAGTCAGATTACTTACGCATCCGCATCAATTCCGGCAGCCCGATCTTCAGCAGTCGCGCCGTACGACTCCTCGCCAGTTCCTCAACGCCCTCATGCTCGGTCAGACGGGCCATCTGCGCCGCCATGTTCATCACCAGCGCCTCACGGGAATAGACCCCACCACCGAGCTGGTAGACCGACGCAATCAACTCACGCAGCTCCAGCGGCAGGCGCCAGCGTGTACGCAGCGCCGAACCGTAGGCCGCGCCAAACTCCGCCAGCGCGTCACCGACCTCTTCCCACTCATCCAGCTCGCCGCCAGCCTGCTTCCACTCCTGCAAACAACGCAGCAACGCCAGGTCACCGAGACGATGCAGCATGCCCGCGCAGTAGCAGCGCTCCTGATCCAGATCGAGCAGGCGCGCCAGGGTGCGGGCGTATTCCGCCGTGTGCAGCGACAGCCCCCAATAGCGCTCGGCGTAATCCGCCAGGCACGGGTCACTGAGTCTGGCGCTGCGTTTGAGCGCCAGGCCGAGGATCAGGTTCATGCTCTGCCCGGTGCCGAGGCGGTGCAGCGCCTGCCCCAGGGTCTGCACCGCCACACCATGATGCTGCGCCGCACTGTTGGCGGCGGCGATCAGCACGGCGGTGATCTGCGGATCGGTGCGGATCTCTTCTTCCAGCAGCTTCAGATCGAGGCCATTGGGGTTGAGGCTGCGTTTGACCGCCACTTGCACATCGGTCATCAACGGCGCGCCATCGGCCTGCTCACGACGCCGCTCAAGGAACACCGATAAGGTCATGCCCGGCGCCAGCGTCGGCACTTCGCAGAACACCTCTTCACCCGCATTCAGCAGCAAACCCTGCAGCCGCTCGGTCAGACTTTCCATGTTCAGCGGTTTGGTCAGATAGGCCGTCGGGGCCAACGGGATGGCTTCGCGCACGCTGGCGCTGTCGTTGCGACTGCTCATCAGAATGAACGGCAGCGGCGGATTGCGTTTGCGCTGGCGCACGCTGCGCAGCACGCTCAAACCATCAATGCCCGGCAACTCCCAATCGACAATGGCCAGGTCATAAGGCACTTCGCTGAGTAACGACATGGCTTGCTGGCCATCGGCACACAAGTCCAGCCGCGCATCACAGCGCACGTTGAGCAACACTTGTTTAAGCAGGTCACGAGACCATGGATCGGCCTCGGCAATCAGCACTCGGGGTACGGCGGGTAAATCAACGGCGGTCATGCGCGCTCTCCCTTGCAATGCCTGAACCTTAGCCAATGCTGGCCTATCGATACAGCGCAAAAGCGTTGGATGTGTATCAGGGGCATAAAAAAACCCGCCGAAGCGGGTTTTTTGTCGAACGGATCACACAGCGCCGGGGCTTACAGCTCCGAGAAGCACTCTTCGATGATCGCCAGACCTTTGTCCAGTTGCTCGTCCGGCGAGGTCAGCGGTACGAGAACGCGCAGCACGTTCCCGTAGGTGCCGCAGGACAGCAGGATCAGGCCCTTGTCGCGCGCCTTGGCCACGACAGCCGCAACGGCGGTCGGGTTTGGCTTGTGGCTGTCGCCGTTTTCGAACAGCTCGACCGCGATCATCGCGCCCAGCGCACGCACTTCGCCGATCACCGGGTACTTGGCCTGGATGGCCTTCAAACCGGTTACCAGACGCTCGCCGACAGCCTTGCAGCGATCCAGCAGTTGCTCTTCTTCGAACACTTCCATCACGGCCAGCGCCGCAGCGCAAGCGATCGGGCTACCGGCGTAGGTGCCGCCCAGGCCGCCTGGAGCGATGGCGTCCATGTATTCGGCCTTGCCGCAGACACCGGCCAGCGGGAAGCCGCCAGCGATGGATTTGGCGAAGGTGGTCAGATCGGCAGCAACGCCCATCTGTTCCATGGCGAAGAAGGTGCCGGTACGGCCAGCGCCGGTCTGCACTTCGTCAGCGATCAGCAGGATGCCGTGCTGGTCGCACAGGGCACGCAGACGCTTCATGAATTCCTTCGGCGCGACGTAGAAACCACCTTCACCCTGCACAGGCTCGATGATGATCGCGGCGATGTCTTTCGGCTCGGCGTCGTTCTTGAAGATGCGTTCGATGGAAGCGATCGAGTCGTCGATGCTCACACCGTGCAGTTCGTTCGGGTACAGCGCGCGGAAGATGCCGCCTGGCATCAGGCCCATGCCGGCCGAGTAAGGCACGACTTTACCGGTCAGGCCCAGGGTCATCATGGTGCGACCGTGGTAAGCGCCGGTGAAGGCGATCACACCGGCACGGCCAGTGGCGGCACGGGCGATTTTCACGGCGTTTTCCACGGCTTCGGAACCGGTGGTCACCAGCAGGGTTTTCTTGGCGAAATCACCTGGCACCTTGGCGTTGATCTTTTCGCACAGCTCAACGTACGGCTCGTAAGCCAGTACCTGGAAGCAGGTGTGGGTCAGCTTGTTCAGCTGTTCGGTCACGGCGGCGATGATTTTCGGGTGCACGTGGCCGGTGTTCAGCACAGCGATACCGCCGGCGAAGTCGATGAATTCACGACCTTCAACGTCAGTCACAGTAGCGTTCTTCGCCGACTCAGCGAAGATCGGGTGAATCTGGCCAACACCACGTGGAACAGCTGCGGTACGACGGGCCATCAGTTCAGCGTTAGTCTTGCTCATTACAGTCCTCATTCACCGCTCATCGGGCGGCGTGGTTCAAGGATTAAGCGGGAGAAATCGGCGGTGGCAGCATGCGATGATCGACTGCCACGGCGTTCCTGGCCGCAGAGAAAATTCCGGTTTGAAACGACGCAAAGGGACAGCGCTCTCGTGCCCTTTGCGTTTGCAGCGATCCCTTTCCCGGCTTAGATGCCCAGGCAGAGGTATTTGATTTCCAGGTAATCCTCGATGCCGTACTTGGAGCCTTCACGGCCCAGGCCCGACGCCTTGATGCCGCCGAACGGCGCGACTTCGTTGGAGATCAACCCGGTGTTGACGCCGACCATGCCGTATTCCAGGGCTTCAGCCACACGGAACACCCGGCCCAGGTCGCGAGCGTAGAAGTAGGAAGCCAGACCGAACTCGGTGTCGTTGGACATCGCGATCACTTCGGCTTCGTCTTTGAAGCGGAACAGCGGTGCCAGCGGGCCGAAGGTTTCTTCCTTGGCGACAGCGGCATCTTTCGGCACGTTGGTCAGGATGGTCGGCTCGAAGAAGTTGCCTTCCATCGGCTTGCCACCGGCCAGCACGGTGGCGCCTTTGGCCACGGCGTCAGCGATGTGCTCTTGCACCTTGGCCACGGCTTTCTCGTCGATCAGCGGGCCCGTGGTGGTGCCCTCTTCCAGACCGTTGCCGATCTTCAGCTTGGCGACGGCCACTTTCAGCTTCTCGGCGAACGCGTCGTAGACCGAATCCTGAATGTACAGACGGTTGGCGCAGACGCAGGTCTGGCCGTTGTTGCGGTATTTGGAAATGATCGCGCCTTCGACGGCCTTATCCAGGTCCGCGTCGTCGAACACGATGAACGGCGCGTTGCCACCCAGTTCCAGCGAGACTTTCTTGATGTCCTTGGCGCATTCCGACATCAGCTGACGGCCGATTTCGGTCGAGCCGGTGAAGGACAGCTTGCGCACGATCGGGTTGCTGGTCAGCTCGCTGCCGATGTCGCCGGCGCTGCCGGAGACCACGCTGAACACACCTTTAGGGATGCCGGCCCGCTGCGCCAGTTCGGCCAGGGCGAAAGCGGAGAATGGGGTTTGCGACGCTGGCTTGAGCACCATGGTGCAACCGGCGGCCAGCGCCGGACCGGCTTTACGGGTGATCATCGCCGCCGGGAAGTTCCACGGGGTGATCGCGGCGGTCACGCCGATCGGCTGCTTGATCACGATCAGGCGCTTGTCTGGCTGGTGGCCCGGAATCACGTCGCCGTAGATACGCTTGGCTTCTTCGGCGAACCACTCGATGAACGAAGCGGCGTAAACGATTTCGCCCTTGGCTTCGGCCAGCGGCTTGCCTTGCTCGAGGGTCATCAGGCGCGCGAGGTCGTCCTGGTTCTCGATCATCAGTTCGAACCAGCGACGCAGCTTGCCTGCACGCTCCTTGGCGGTCAGTGCACGCCAGGCCGGCAGCGCTTTGTCAGCGGCTTCGATGGCGCGGCGGGTTTCGGCGGCGCCCATCTTCGGCACGGTGCCGAGGATTTCGCCGGTGGCCGGGTTGTTGACCTTGATCGTCTGACCGTTGTCCGCATCGACCCAAGCGCCATCAATGAAGGCTTGCTGGCGGAACAACTGGGTATCTTTAAGCTGCATGTCGGCTTTCCTTAACAGCACCGCGGCCTGCGCGGAGCAAAATTATGATTGTAGAAAGGCGCCTCGCAAGGCTGCCGTCAGGGAAATCATCTACCGGGTGAGGCGCAGCGATCGTGCGTTATTCACAGCATCTGCGCATCCACACCCCGTCAAAGAGCGTTTGAAATCTCAAACGGATCGTAGGAGCAAAGGGGGTAAAGGACAATAGGTCGTTCGAAAAAAAGAACAAAATCCCAGCGTTTGCTGGTTTTTTCAGATCAACGAGCAAAAAGCCCCGGCCGCAGCCAAACCATAGATCAGCCAGGAAAAAGCGCCAAGCGAGGGTTTTGCAGGACATTACAGCTTTAAGGAATGCAGCGTTTCTACGGACACGCGCACTGACAAAACCCGCCAAAACCCGGCATGGACGCCCCGAGCCGACCTAGGTATGATGTCGCCCGCTGCACCAGTAGCTCAGCTGGATAGAGTACTGCCCTCCGAAGGCAGGGGTCGTGGGTTCGAATCCCGCCTGGTGCGCCATGAATTGAAACGAGAAAGCCCCGGACTGTGATGGTCCGGGGCTTTTTTGTGGACGCGGTGTTTCATGCGACGGCGGTCACTCCGTCGTCCAGTCAAACTCATCGTAATCGTCGTCTTCCTCTTCTTCCCCAACCTCCTCAAAAACCTCGTCTTCTTCCACGACGTCTTCTTCCGACTGGTTCAGCAGAAACTCCTTGCGCGCCTCGGTAATCGCGCGCCGCATCTCCTCGCCCTTCTGCGGGCAGTTGAGGAGTTGGGCGATGCGGTCGATTTTTGCTGCCACTTTGTTCTCCAGCGCTTCAGCCATGGCCCGATAGTGCGCGTTTTTGCCGGGCAATGCCAAATGGCTGGGTGAACAAGCGGTCAGTTCTGGCGGATTTTTTCGAGGCGCAGGTCGAGGTCCACGCCGGGGTAGCGTTTGTGCAGGTTGTTGTATAGCGCGTCAGCGGCTTGCAACTGACCGGAGTCGCGCAGGCGCAGGACTTCGCGCAGTTGCGTGTCGAGGCCGTTGGCCGGGGCGGTGGCGCGTTTGCCGAGTTTGGCCTCGTCGGCGCTGATCGCGTCGCTTTGCATCGGCGCGGCCATTTCCATCATCGGTGCCGGCGCGGGCATGGCCGCAGCGGGCGGAGCGGCCAGTGATTGCGCTTCGGGGGCTTGTTTGCGCGCCAGTGGTGCAGCCGGCTTGGCCGCCGGTGCGAAGTCGAATTGCGGCAGCGGCTCGGGCGTACGTTGCACCAGCGACAACATCAGTGCCACACCGACCACGCTGGCGAAGGCGACCTGCCAACGCGGTTTCTGGCAGGCCCGCAGCCAGCGTTGCCACAGGCCTGGCTTGGGCACCGGGGTTTCGCGGTGAGCAACATTGAGGATGAACGCATCAAGGTGCGCCGGCGGTTCAACGTTGTGCTGTTCGCGCACATGTTTGATCACGGGATCTTCGGGTGTCTGGCGGGCGTCAGTCATGTCAGTACCTCCTCGGCCAGCAGCCGACGCAGTTTATGCTGGGCGTAGCGCAAGCGGCTCTTGACGGTTTCCAGCGGTGTTTCGGTGAGGCTGGCGATTTGTGCCAGGTCGAGGTCGCCGTGGGCACGCAGCAGGAACACTTCGCGCTGATCGGCAGGCAAGGTTTGCAGAGCGCTTTCCAGGCGCTGGCTGTCGCGGCTGAGGTTCAGTAATTGTTCGGGATCATTGGTCTCGTCGCCAATCGCATGCAGCTGTTCGTCGTAGCTGTCGTGCAGCGGCTGATGTGCGCCGTGTTTGCGCCAGTGATCGATCAGCCGATTGCGCGCAATCTGGAACAGCCATGTTCGAAACGTCGCCCGGCCCTGTGGCTGACTGGTGCTGCGGATCAGGCTCAGCCAGGTGTCCTGAAACACTTCGTCAGCCAGTTCCGGTTTGCCGCTCAATCCAAGCAGAAACCGATACAAACCCTGACGATGGCGCGCGTACAGAATCTCGAACGCCGCGCCGTCGCCCTCGCGATAACGCGCCAGCAGCGTTTCATCGCTGCTGGCGGCCGCGCTGTCTGGCGTAGCAAACAGCTGACTGATGAAGCCTTTCAATCGGCTCACTATTCAATCCGTCGCTCAGTGGGCATCGTGATCGATGCGGTTGAGGTGCGCAGGCTTTGCGCCAGTTCCACCAGTTGCACGAACTCGTTGCGCAAACCGAAGCGGTCGTCGCCGCGAGCGCCACGGGCCAGGGTTTCGGTGTCCTTGAGGCTGAAGTCGCCGGTGTAGCGAGCGTCCTTGAGCTGCTGGGAAAACGCCGCCACTGCCGCCGCGAAACGCAGGTCCTCACTGGCCGGTGCGACCTGATTGGCAATCGGCCGCTCGATCAGCAGACTTTTCCCACCTTCAGGCTGCTGATAACGCACACGCAGCATCGCCAATTCTCCATCCTTCGCAGCAACCACCTTCTCCGATTTACCGTAGCGCAGCGGTTCCAGCCAGCCCTTCTCACCTGTCGGAACAATTTCATACAGCGCGGTCACCGTGTGTCCTGCGCCGACTTCACCGGCATCGACTTTGTCGTTGCTGAAATCCTCACGCTTCAAGGCGCGGTTTTCGTAGCCGAGCAGGCGATATTCACTGACCTGCGCCGGGTTGAATTCCACCTGCAATTTGACGTTTTTTGCCACCACCGCCAGGGTCGAACCGAGTTGATCCACCAGCACTTTGCGCGCCTCGCGCAGGTTGTCGATGTAGGCGTAGTTGCCGTCGCCGGCGTCAGCCAGTTGCTCCATCAAGTGTTCATTGTAGTTATCCACACCGAAACCCAGGGTGGTCAGGGAAATCCCGGTTTTGCGTTTATCCACAGCCATTTGTTTGAGGCTGTCGAAGTCGCTGACGCCGACGTTGAAGTCACCGTCGGTGGCCAACAGGATGCGGTTGATGCCTTTGGGAATGAACGCCTGCTGCGCCATTTGATAGGCCAGTTCGATGCCCGACGCGCCAGCGGTTGAACCGCTTGCGGTCAATTGCTCGATGGCTGTGCGAATTTTGGCTTTCTCGTGTCCGGACGTTGGCTCCAGCACCACACGGGATTCGCCGGCATACACCACCAGCGACACCCGATCCTGTTCGCGCAACTGATCGACCAGCAGTTTCAATGTGCTTTTGACCAGTGGCAGCCCTTCGCGGCGATCCATCGAGCCGGACACATCCACCAGAAACACCAGATTCGCCGGGGCCAGCTCCGCCACAGCCCGGTCAGAGGCCTTAATGCCGATGCGCAGCAGGCGGGTGTGCGGATTCCACGGGGTGGCGGCCAGTTCGGTGGTTACGCCGAAGGGCGAACCATCGGTCGGCAGCGCATAGTTGTAGGGAAAATAATTGACCAACTCTTCCAGCCGCACCGCGCCTTCCGGCGGAAGACGTCCCTGATTGAGCAAACGCCGGACATTGGCGTAGGCGCCGGTATCGACGTCGGCGCTGAAGGTCGAGACCGGAGCCTCGGCCACGCTGTGAATAGAATTGTCGGCCAGCGCCTGATATTGCTCGCGCTGCTCGTCGCGATAGCCTTGTGGATAACTTTCCGAAGCCGGCATCGCCGCGAAACTGGCAATCGGCGCCGGACGCGCACTGCGCTTGGCCAGCGCACTGTCGGTAACGAGCGCCTCATGCTGAATCGACGCCTGTGGCTGGGCCGGCGCCGGAACGGCAGCCGATTCGGGATTGGAAGACACGCCGCAACCGGCGACGGTCAACAACACACCGACGGCAACGGGTCGCAGAAAAGGCAGGGAGCGGGACATGGGGGCTGACCTCGGGATGAAAGTGATCCATTCATCCACTGAGACGGGCAGCCCTTTCAGATCGGGTTAAACGCCGCTGAAAATTTTTTCAGCGGTGATAACGCCGTACCACGCTGCTGTTTCGCAGTACGTGGCCTTTGATTTTGTCCATCAGTTCGGCACGGGTCAGACCGGCGGGCAAGGCGTCCGGGGCCAGATCGAGGGCGTAGATCTGAATGATGTAGTGGTGGGCGCTGTCGCCAACCGGTGGGCACGGCCCGATGTAATGGGTGGTGCCTTTACTGTTGGTACCGCCCACGCCTTCAAGACTGGATTTGGCGCCGACGCCGGCCGGGATCTGCCGGGTGGTGGCCTTGATGCCGTAGTGAATCCAGTGATCGACGCCAGCACCTTTCTGGCCGTCCGGGTCGTGCATGACGATCGCGTAGCTCAGAGTGCCGGCAGGCCCGGCGTTCCAGGCCAGTGCCGGGGACTGGTTCTTGCCACCGCAACCGGCCGCATCGCTCGCGGCGGCCGAGGTGAACAGGCGATTGTCCGAGACACCGGGGATGTCGAGGGTAAAGCGCTCGGCCGCCTGCGCCGGAAACTGCACGCAAAGGGCGACGGCGACAGCCGCCAGCCAAGGGTTGAGAGAGGTCAATCGGGTCATTCCGGGAGCACCTTGTGCAGTTGGGCCTTCGTCGGCCTGCAAACTATAGCTGTACCGTTCGTACCTTGGCAGTGGCAATTGGCTGAACCTCGCACGGCGGCGCAAACTCGTAAGAGAAATGCCTGTCAGGAGCACGAACATGAGCCTGCACCGTGTCGCCCGTGTCGCCGATGTCCCCGAAGACCGTGGCCTGCAAGTCGAAATCGGCGAGCGCAAGATTGTTCTGCTCCATGCCAATGGCCAACTGCGCGCATTTCAGGGCGAATGCCCACATGCCGGGGCGCCACTGGCTGACGGCGCGCTGTGCAACGGACGCCTAATCTGTCCTTGGCATAAAGCCGCATTTCGCGTCGAAGACGGCGCGTTGTGCGAGCCACCGGCCCTCGACAGCCTCAAGCGTTATCCGCTGGAGTTACGCGGTGATGAGGTCTGGGTCGATGATCAACCGCTGCCGGATGCGCACACGCCTCCGGCCGATGATCCGCGCATCTTTGTGATTGTCGGCGCAGGTGCAGCGGGCACGGCATGTGCGGCGGCTCTGCGGGAGAAAGGTTTCGGTGGCCGGATCATCATGCTCGACCGCGAAGCGGAGGCCGGTTACGACCGCACGGTACTGAGCAAATTCGTCCTCGCCGGCGAGATGTCGGCGCAAGAAACTCCGCCACTGCGCGATGAAGATTTTTATCAAGAGCAGCGCATCGAACGCCAGCAAGGCGCAATCACTGCCATCGACTCCTCAGCGAAAACCCTGCATTTGCACGACGGCCAATCCCTGCGCTACGACGCCGCGGTACTCGCCACCGGCGCCGAGCCGAATCCGCTGCAACTACCCGGCGCCGACCTGCCGCAGGTGTTCGTCCTGCGCTCGAAAGCCCAGGCCGAACAGATCATGCGCACCGCCAACCCCGAACAGCGGGCGCTGATCATCGGCGACAGCTTTATCGCCCTCGAATGCGCCTCGGCCCTGCGTCAGTTCGGCCTCGACGTCACGGTCATCGCCCGCCACGCCATTCCGTTTGCCGCGCAATTTGGCGAAGCAGTAGGCAGGGCGATCCGCGCGCTCCACGAACAACACGGGGTGAAATTCATCACCGATCACGAAGCCCGGGAAATCACCGGTGATGGCAAAGTCGAGGCGGTGCTGCTGGACAACGGTTTGCGCGTTTCGGCGGATCTGGTGCTGGCGGGGGTTGGTGTGCATCCGGCCACAGAAGCGTTCGCTTCGCTGCCAAGGGAGAAAGACCAGTCACTGCGCGTCGATGCCGGTCTGCGGGTCTGCGAAGGTCTATGGGCGATTGGCGATATCGCCACGTTCACCCTGAGCGGCCAGCCGCAACGCATTGAGCATTGGCGCCTGGCCCAGCAGCACGCACGCATCGCTGCCGCCAACATGTTGGGCGCCGATGAGCATTATCTGGATGTGCCGTTTTTCTGGACCTCGCACTTCGGCAGGAACTACGACTACCTGGGCCACGCCAGTCAGTGGGATGAAATCGAGTTCAAGGGCGAGCCCGAGCATCCGCCCTTTATTGGCCTGTTCGGCCACAACGGCGTGGTTGTTGGCGCTGTGGCATGCGAGGAAGAGCGGGCCATGGCGATGCTGGCCGAGCGGATGAAACAGCCGCTGACGATGGAAGACGCGTGGGAACTGATTCGCTGCTGAATGCTGAACAATGTAGGAGCTGCCGAAGGCTGCGATCTTTTGATCTTTAAAATCAAGATCAAAAGATCGCAGCCTTCGGCAGCTCCTACAGGGGAGTCGTTGTTCAGGTGGGGCGATTCACCGGGTCGCGATTGTCATCATCCTCGGCGTGCAGAAAGATCACCCGTGGGTGTTCCGGCGGCGCCAGTGGTGGCGGCAACTCCGCTGGCTGCAGCGGACGGAAGTTCAGCACCACATGGCTGATGTCACCCTCTTGATCGTTATGAATGGTCATCACCCCGGGCGTGCGCAGCTTCTCCAGGCGGTCATCGCACAGGCGGAAGCTCTTGCTCAGCCCTTCATCATCGACCACCGGTGCCGGCAAGCGACGCTGGGCGAAGCTTCTGCTTTTGCGCTGCTGATAACGCGCCCAACCAATCAGGATCACTGCGTTGACCAGCGCCACCCACAGGTAGATCTGCAACGTACCCAGAGCCTCGAATGCCGAATTGTCGATGCGCGGCCCACCGGCGTGGGTCTCGATCAACGGCCACAGTCCGCGAATCAGCAGAAACAGCAGGCCGACCCAGGCCAGCACGGTGAGGACCACATCGACCACCACCAGGAAGGGCCGCTGCCGGGTCCGGATGATTTTCATTTGATGACCTCCTCTTCGTCGTCGCCAACCGGCTTGATGCCGCGGTCAGGGCTGACCCAGCGTGCACGCTTCTGATGCTGACCAAACAGCACTTTGGGGAAACTGACCAAGGTGGTGAGCAGGCTGACCAGCCAGAACGCGATCGGATACCAGACCACCCAGAACATGGTTCGGCCCAGACCCGGTTCATAGCGCCGGTCGATGATGATGCTGACCGCGAATTGCACCAGGCAGACGAAGGCCAGCAACAGACCGGTGAACGCCGGGGGCATCAAGTGATGCACGGCAATCGATTCCGGCATGACCACGAACTTGCCCACGCCCCAAAAGATCACCGACAGCAGGAAGGTGAAGGCCCACCCGGTCGACAGGCAGTATTCGAACAGCAGCGGCCACAAGTAACGATGGCGGTACTGCCAGATGCCGCGAATGTTCTTGAACAGCACCTCGGCACCGCCTTGGGCCCAGCGCAGTCGCTGCTTCCACAGACCGCGCAGGGTTTCCGGCATCAGGATCCAGCACAGCGCGCGCGGCTCGTAGAAGATGCTCCAGTGATCGAGTTGCAGCTTCCAGCTGATGTCGATGTCTTCGGTGATCATGTCCGGGCTCCAGTAGCCGACCCGGTTCAACGCGGTACGACGGAACGCGACGATCACCCCGGACACGGTGAAGATCCGCCCGAACACCCGTTGCGTACGCTTGATCAGACCGATGATCGACGAGAACTCACCGACCTGCACCCGCCCGACCAGGGTCGAACGTGTGCGAATCCGTGGGTTGCCGGTCACTGCGCCCAGCCGCGCGTTGTCGAGCATCGGCGCCACCAGATAGGCCGCGGTGTTCGGCGCCAACAGCGCGTCGCCGTCGATGCACACCAGATATTCGCTGCGCGCGGCGATGGCGCCCATGCGCAGGGCCACGGCCTTGCCCTGGTTTTCCGCCAGATGCAGGACCCGCAGCCGCGGGTCTTCCTGAGCGAGCCGGTCGAGCACTTCGGCGGTGTTGTCCTTGGAGCCGTCGTTGATCGCGATGACTTCGATGTTCGGGTAGTGCTGGGCCAGCGCCGCGTGAATGGTGTCGGCAGCGTTTTCGCCTTCGTTGTAGCAAGGGATCAGGATCGAGATCAGCGGCTCGCCTTCCAGTGGCGGCGGCAAAGTGTCGTCCTTCCATGGCCAGTGGCGTTCCCAGTGCAGCCAGAAATACAGGCCGCCGGCAATCCACAGCCCGGACATGAACAACGGGTAGAAGAACACGAAGTCCATCAGGAACTGCCCGGTGACCAGGAAGATCAACCCCAGCGGCACGCCGAGGACGAGCGCCAGAACAAGCAGGGCTAACAGTCTATCCAGCATGTCATGGGTTCCATTTGTTGGAGAGCGCAGGCCTTACGGTTTTCAGGTCCGGCAGGTTGTCGAGGAAGTTGTCCGGGTAGTAACCGAAACTGGTCGCACCCTGACGCTTGAGCCGGCCCATCCAGTCGGCGAGTTGCGCACCGTCGATGTCGGCCTGATCCTTTTTCGTCCAGTCGCGGGCCTGCAATTCGAACACCGTGCGATCCAGTGCACCGGGGCGCTGCTTGATCTTTGCCACCAGTTCTTCGAGCCACGGGCCGGATTGCGCCTGGGTCTGTTTTTCCATCAGCGGCATGGCCATCGGTGCCGTCCAGTCGTAGGTCACGAGGAAGTCGTCGAGGTTCTGCGCAAACCAGGCTTCGCTCTCAGGATTGAGCACCGGCTCGGCGAAGATGTTGCGTGCGGTCAGCACTTGCGGGCCACGGATCGCACGTACCTTGGCGGTCAGCTCATTGGTGAAGTCGATCAGGTATTTGCTCTTGAACCGCGTCCAGCGCTGCATGGCTGCCGGATCATCGCGAAGCGCAGCAATGGACCCCGGCAAGCCATGCGCGGCATAAGCCTTCAGGGCCTCGGGGCTGGCGTCTTCGAAGTCCGACAGCACCGCGTCGTCGTGATAAAGAATGCCGTCGACCGAGGTCAGGCGCGCCACGTCTTCGTAGATTTCACCGATGATCCGCCGTACTTGCGGATCGAATGGCGACAGGCGTTGATACTGGCCCGGATCGACCGAAGTGGTGCCGGTCTTCGGATCCCAGCGCGTGACACGCGGCAGCTTCGCATCGAGGCCGAAACTCAGGACCGGCATCCACGCGAACACTTTCACGTGCGCCCGAGTGCGCAGTTGCCAGGCAACGCGGTCGAAGATGTCGGCACGTACCGGCAGGTGACGGTTGGGGAAGTACAGCGAGTGCACCAGCCCGTCGCCCTTCGGATCGGCGAAGGCCTGCAGGAACACGGTGTTCGCGCCCATGTCGGCCATGCGCTGGATCAGTTTGCCGAGGTTGATTTCCTGCTGCGCCGGATCAGGGTCGTAGACGTTATCCAGATCGACATGCACCACGCGCATGGCGAAGTCCGATTGCACGCCGACGATGCTGTTGGCGAAATGCTCGCCGTCAGGATCGGAGGCCACCAGGAAGCGCGGGCTGCTCATCAGGTTGTCGAGGGCGTCCAGACCGTCGTCCAGGGTCAGGGCCATCTCGTAGCCCTGCTCGCCGACCACGGTCAGCGAAGTGCCGTCCGCCGTGCCGTACGGCCAGACCCAGATGCGCGGCTTCTTGCCGGTGACCTTGCGGATCTTTTCCGAAATGGTCGCAACGTCATTGCGGATTCGGGCGCGGAAATCCTCTTCGGACTCATAGCGTTTGGTGACTGGATCGTAGCGGCGGGTCGCGGCAGCCGGCTGCATGTTGCCTTGCGGGTTGGCGAGGATGCCTTTGTGGCTGGCGTCGGTGTGCGCGGCGATTTCCACCAGACCCGATTTCGAGATTTCCCGCACCTGATCCCAGGTCAGGAAGTCGGAGCGTGCGCGGGGTGCACCAGCAAAATCCACCGGTTGATTGAGCGGAGTGTCGATCCATACGCCGACCGGCGCCAGCAAGGCGTGCCAGTTGTAGGCGCGCAGCACCGGCAGCACGCGGGTATAGAAGCTTGAATAACCGTCGTCGAAACTGAGCAGAATCGCTTTGGCCGGCAGTTCCGGGCCGCCCTTGCGCGCCGCCATGATCTGATCGACGGTTACCGGCTTGTAGCCGTTCTCGCGCAGCCAGGCCAACTGTTCGATCATGCGCTCGGTGCGCACGGCTACCACTGCCTGATCGGGGTCGCGGTCTTCGATATCGTGATAGGCGATACCCAGCACGTGGTTTTTCGGCCACGGTTTTTCATTGGCCGCAACGGGACGTTGCGAGGGCGGCGCGAAAGCCGGGGCTTGCTGGGCGCAGGCGCTGATCAGCAGCACTCCCAGCAGAAGGATGAAACGCGTCATCAAAGGCATCTTCAAACTCTTCTAGAAGCGGAAAGTGAGGTCGACAAGCAGACGCAGATCGGTCTCCCGATCACCGTCGTAGGGCCGGTTGATCACACTGAACAAAACGCCCACCTCGAACACGTCGTTCCAGGCATAACGCTGGCCGTAGCCGAGCATCGCCATGCCGCCGGTGCCGTGGTCACGCTGGCTGTAGGTCCCCGCCCCGGCCTGGAATTGCTGGCTCCAGGAGGTTTCGTAGCGGTGATAAAGCACATGGTTGACGTTGACCGTCGGCATGACGCTGAAGTCCGACTTCGGGTTGAAGTACGGCACATCCTCGGAATTGGAGTTGTGGCTGGTGCCGACTTCCAGACCGGCATCGACCTGCACGTTCGGCGCGCTGTAAACGCCCTCGCGCCCGGTGAGCAAGGCTTCGACACGGTTGTTGCCGTCGCTGAAGTGCGACGGGCTGACCGACAGTTTCCACTCGCGGCTCTCGTTGGCGCGCCAGCGGATGAACGCGTTGCCGCCATTGGCCTTGATGTCGCTGTTGAGCGCCCGCAACGGCGTCTCGGCCGACAGGTAGGCGAAGCTGCCGCCGTACTGCCAGTGGTCGTTGATGTCGCGGGCAATCGCGATGCGTGCGCCCTGTTTGGCGCCGTAACCGTAATCGTGATTGGAAACTTCGGCTTCCAGGCTCATGTCACGGGTGCGCCGTTCCAGGCCAACGCGCTGGAAGCGGTCGGTGCCGGTGCCTTCGGCGAAATCGCCGGTGGCATAACCGGCGCCGACGAACACCCGCCAGTCTTCATCGATCGGCGGGCTGTACAGGGTGCTCTGGATGCCGAAATCGCGGCTGCCACTGACCGCGCCCGCACCACCGCTGCCGCCGCCCCCATTGGCTTTGCCGCCGTAGGCTTCGACACGCAGTTCGGACATGTCGTGCACTTCACGCTCACGGGCCGCGCGCTGCACCTGACGGTTGTCGGGAAAACGCGCGACCACGTCATCGGTCAGCGCATCCATTTGCCGCCATTCCTGCAGGGTCATCGCGGTGCGCGCCTGCGCCAGTTCCAGGCCCATGTCGCGCGGGGCCATGCTTTCGGTTTCCTTGAGCTGGTTTTCCGCGCGGCGTGGCCACTGTCGGGCCAGATACAGATCGGCCTGGGCCAGACGCAAACCGAGGTTGCCCGGGGCCTGATCGACCAGGGTTTGCAGACGTTCCTCCCCGTGTGGCAGATCGGAACCGTAGGTACCGGCCTGCGCCGCGAGCTGCTGGGCGTCCATCCATTCGTCGTTGGGGTTGCCGATCGGCAAGCCCTTGAGTTCGACGCGCGGCTTCTGGGTCTTGGCCAGATCCTCGGCGACTTTGCGCGCTTCATCGGCGCGGTCACTTTCCAGCAGCGAGTAGTACAACGCGGTGGTGTCTTCGAGACGATCACCGACATCAGCGTCGGGGGCCGACAGCACCTGGCGATACAGGTCAGTGGAGACTTCCGGCTGGCGCTGATCCAGATACGACGCCGCCACCCAGCGCATGGCGTAGGTCGGAATCTTCACGCCTTCGCTTTGCAGCTTCTGATATTCATTGATCACGTCGGCGGTGCGCGCCCGAGCCTTGAGTGCGCCCATGCGATCGATGCGCCAGCGAATCACGTCATCGTGGGCACTGGCGTCCGGGGTCCAGGTGGCGAGCAATTTGTCGTAATCGGCCAACGCGCGGTCAGCGATCACATAGCGTTCTTTTTCGCTGCGGGTGGCGAGTTCGGCCAGACGCACGCGTTCTGCAGCCAGATCACCTTCGAGGCGGCGCAGGGTGACCGGGTCGATCAGCCCCGGACGTTGATTGGCCAGGCGCAGCGCCGGTTCCGGCAGCCGCGCCTTTTGCAGGGCGACCACGTATTCACGGGCGACTTCGGGCTTGCTGCCGGCACGCATGAAAGCCTGATCGTATTCAAACAGTGCGTCGTACTGCTTGCCGGCGCGGGTCAGGGCATAGCCCAGTGCGAGACGGCGCGAGGGATCGTCGGGTTTGGCGGCAACCAGAGCCTTGGCGCGGGTCACGGCTTCGTCGGGTTTGCCCGCGTCAGCCTGGGTCAGGGCCAGCCCCAGTTGCAGGTCAGCGTTGTCCGGCTCCAGCGCCAGGGCCTTGTTGTAGACCTGGGTCGCCTGCTCCCAACGCTTGAGGTTGCGATAGGCGCGTGCGGTGGCGGTCAGTGCCTGCACCGGCAGCACCCGGTCACGGCCCTGGGTCTCATAGACCTGCACCACCTCGGCATCGAGGCCGGCCCAACTGGCGATCTGCAGGTGATCGCTGATCTGCCCGGTGGTCGATTGCCCCGGTGGCACCTGGCGCAGCACGTTCAGCGCAGGCGTGGTCTGCCCGGCACGGGCATCACGCACCATCTGATCATAGGGCGTATCGGCAAACGCCAGTGCCGGCCAGAGCAACTGGCTGCACAGCGCAACGCGAAACAACGGGCGTAAACCACGATGTAAAACAGGAACATCTATACGCGGCATTCGTCAGCATCCTTACATGGCCAGCCGGGTCGCAATGCCCCCCTTGCCCATTCGTAACGGAGACCGAGTCAAAAGAGACCCAGCCAAGCTTAGTCAGGCAGTCTTGCATGCAAGCGTAGTCGAATATCCAGAACGCAATAATTGTTCAGAATCGCGGCGCCGGCTCAGACGAAAACCCGCACACCAGACAGCAAAACGCCCGGCGTCTGTGGATCAGAGGCCGGGCGTTGTTATTTAGAACGCAGGATTACTGCACTTGCGTGACGCCAGCGAACTTGCTCATCAGGAAGCCGACGAACTGCTCAACGGTCATCTTCTGGCCGTTGAACTCCACCTGATTGGCAGCGTAATGCAGCTTGGTCACGACATTGGTGCCATCGACGGTCGCCAACTGCGAACCGACGGCCATGCCGGAGAACATGTCGGCACCGGCGCTCGCCTGGTCGACGATGGCTTTGGCGTCAGTCTGACCGTCGAGCTGCGCTTGCACGCTGAGCAGATCGATCAGCATCGGCTTGGACACCTGAATGTTCAGGTCCAGCAGCGCGACCAACTGTTTACCCAGTTGATCCGGCGGCAGATCCATCGACTGTGGCTTGGTCAGATCAATCACCAGGCTGGCGCGGCTTTCACCGTTGGCGGTTTTCAGCGACAGGTTTTCCAGCGCGATCTGTGGACTGGCGGCCAGCAGTTTCTGCAGGTCAGCCTTGACCTGTGCCGACTCGGCTTCGGTCAGGTTCAGTACCGGTGCCGGCAGGCCGGCTTCGGCAGCGGCCGCCGCTTCCTTCTCGTACGGCTGCAATTTGGTCTGGTAGATCTGCATCAGCGACATGGTCGACGGGATGTCGAGGTTCTTCAGGCTCATGGCCATGTTGGCCGAACCGATTTTCTTGTCGTTGAGGGTGACTTCACCCACCTTGTAATCAGCGCGGCCCGAGGCATTGCTGCCGCTCTCTTCAGTGAGGTTCTTCATTTCGAAGTTCTTCACGCCGAGTACCGACTGCTTGGGACCGAAAGTGGTTTTGCTGTTGGTCAGCTCCAGGGTGTTTTCCCCGGTGTAGTAGCCGTAGCTGCTCTTGGTAAGGTTGCTGGCCAGGGTCAGACCGTTGAGTTCGACCTGCACCGGCGCCTGATCCTGCGACACGGTGACCAGTTTCAGGTTGTCCATGTAGCCGTCAGCCTTGACCTTCTGCGCCTGGGCACTGGCGGAGATGTTCATGGTCAGGCCGGAGAATTTCAGGCTCGACTGCTCGTCCAGCGCGGTTTCCAGCGGCAGCAACTCGAGGCTGCTGGTGGTGGATTCGTCGTAGCCGATGTTGGTCACACCTTTAAGCGGCGCGGCGCCCTTGGTGGCGGCAAACCATTTTTCGGTGGCCGGGCTCTTTTCCAGCTCGTAATTGCTGGTGGCCATGACCGGCAGCCACTTCAGCGACACCAGGCGCGAGAACGGCAGTGGGCCGTGCTCGATGTGGTCGACAAACAGCAGCTCGACCGGCTGGTCGCCGAACATCTCGCCCTCGCCCTTGAGACGGTAGTGCGCGGTGCTGGTGAAAGTGTGACGCTCCAGCGACACCAGCTCCAGCGACGCGGTGCCATTGGAGCCGGCCATCGCGGTCTGCAGCTCTTTGTTGGCGTTGCTGACGGCGTTGTTCAGTACGCCTTCAATCTTGGTCCCGGTATACCAGGCCCCGCCGGCGCTGATCGCACCGATGGCAACAACAATCCCGAGAAGCACGCCTGCTGATTTATTCATGAATGACCTGATCAATGTCCGTGGCTGTAAGTGTCGTCGTCTTCCCTGAACCCGTGACCGGGTCGCGGCTCGACTCCGCTGAAATTAGCGGTGGAGATTAGCACTGGCAGCGCGAGGCGGCCCAATGTTTAAAGGTTAAAGAGTGTCTATGGGGAGTGTGGACAGCTGACAGGCGGGGAGAGTTGCAGTGTTTTTGATGACGCTATCGCGAGCAGGCTCACTCCTACAATTGAAATGCGTTCCCCTGTAGGAGTGAGCCTGCTCGCGATAGGGCCACTGGATTCCCAGAAGCTCAGGAATACTGAACCTCGATCTCATCGAGTTGATGATCGAAGCTCTTCAACCGCGCCGTCCAGGTATACACCAGCACTTCAAAGTCGCGATCGATCACCGCCCCGCCCGGCCCGTCAGCGCGCGGGTCACAGAAATCCAGCTGATAGCGCTCGCGGGCCATGGCCGTGGCGACATCCGACAGCTCGCGGGCATTGTTGAGCCAGTGCCAGCCTTCGTCGGCAATCTGCTTGTCGAGTTCCAGGCACTGTTTTTTCAAGGCTTCGAGGCTTTTTTCCAGCGGCGTGCCGGTGAGTTCGCCCATGACTTCGGCGAAGGTACGTCCCGGTTGCCAGTAACTGCCCCAGAAGTAGCGGTCGAATACGGTTTCGACCCGGCGCAGGGCGACTTTGGTGTCCCAGATCAGCACCAGGGTCTTGCCTTGTTCAAGTTGTCTTTTCTTGACTCGCTGCACCTGGATCGACGCCCAGGCCACCACGACAATTGCCATCACCGCGATCAACGCCGTGGCGCTGTCGAGGAAGACCATGGCCTTGTCGATCTGATGGGCCAGCATGATGCCGTAGAAATAGGTGGCCGATAGCAGCACCAGCGCTACAAGGGCGCACCAGAAGCCGAGAGCGTAAGGGTTTTTCATTATTGGTTTCCCCTAGACCAGCGCTAGCAATGTGCGCTGAAAGGGTGCGTTGCACGTGGCACCCCTTCAACACTTCAAAGCATAGCAACGGCTTCAGGGTTTGCTGGCGCTCGAGGCTTGCGTTCGTCCGCTTTCCCAACCGCCACCGAGGGCGAGGAACAAATCGATCTGGCTCATGGCGACCTGGGTGTTGGCGGCGGCCAGTTGCGCGGTGACGTCGGTGTAGGTGCGGGTCGCCTGCAGGTCGGCGAGGAACGACTCGCGCCCGGCCTGGAAGAAGCGGTGGGTCTGGTCCGCCGCCAGTTTCGCCGACTGCTCGGCATCGGCCAGGGCGTCGCGGCGTTGCAGCAGCGCGCTGTATTGGGCCAGACCGGTCTGGGTTTCGCGGATGGCGTTGAGCACCACGCCGTCGAAATGCGCCAGTGCGGCCTGGGTGTTGGCCTCGGCTTCACGGATCCGCGCACGGGCGCCGTTGGTCGGCACCTTCCAACTCAACGACGGGCCGAAGCCCCAGCGGTTGGTCGACGGATCGCCCAAGTCGTCAATAAGACCGACGGTGCCGATGGTCGCGCCGATGCTGATGTCCGGATACAGCTCGCCCGTGGCGACGCCGATGCCCGCTGTCGAGGCCGCCAAGCGACGTTCCGCCTGACGGATATCGGGACGACGCTTGAGCAGCGCCGCACCGTCGCCCACCGGCACCAGTTGGGCAATTTTCGGCAGTTCGGCACAAGTGGCGGTACCGGCCGGCAATTGCTCGACCGGTTTGGCCAGCAGCATCGACAGGCGGAACAACCCGGCCTGACGCGCTGCCTCATAGCGCGGCAGGTCGGCGCGCAACGACTTGAATTGGGTTTGCGAACGGGTGACTTGGGTCTCATCACCACGCCCGGCATCGCGCAGGCGCTGGATCAGCGTGGTGCTCTGCGATTGCAGATCGAGGGAATGCTGGGCAATTTCCCGCTCTTCGTTGGCCGCGCACACTTGGGTGTAGGCGCGAACCACATCGGCCACCAAAGTGATGCGTGCGGTGTCAGCCGCTGCTTGAGTCGCATCGGCGTTAGCCTTCGCGCCTTCGATACCGCGTTGCAGGGTGCCCCACAGATCGAACTGATAAGACGCGCTGATGCCAATATCGCCGACGTTGTCGACCGGGACTTTTTCCGGCAGCAAGAACGCCTGACCGGATTCCTGCAAACGCTGGGCGCCCATCTTTACGCCTGCGCTCCAGCCACCCGCCGCTTCGGCCTCATCGACTTGCGCGCGAGCCCGTTGAAGGTTCGCCGCCGCTACGCGCAAATCCGTGTTGGACGCCATGGCCTGCTGCACCAGTTGATCCAGACGCGGGTCCTTATACAGCCGCCACCAATCCGCCGGCACCGGCGCTGACACCACCGGTTTGCCCTCCACCGCCAGTTCGCCCTGAAAGTCCTTGCGCTGTACCGCCGCGTCAGCGGGCAGGTGATAGTCCGGCCCGACCATCTGACAGGCCGAGAGCATCACGCCCAACCCGGCGATCATCAGGGCCTTGTTCATTGCGCGGGCTCCTGTGTTTTGTCGTCGATGATCGACACGGTGGCGGTCCGCCCGGCGATCATGCGGAAGTCTTCCGGCACTTCGTCAAAAGCGATACGCACCGGAATCCGTTGTGCCAGGCGCACCCAGCTGAACGCCGGGTTGACGTTGGGCAGCAGGTTGTTGCCGCTGGTGCGGTCGCGGTCTTCGATACCGGCGACGATGCTTTCGACATGCCCACGCAGCCTGGCTTTGTCGCCGATCACGCGGATATCCACCGACTGACCGACATGAATGCCATCGAGTTTGGTTTCTTCGAAATAGCCGTCGATGTGGAACGAGTTGCTGTCGACCACCGACAACACCGGACGCCCGGCGGTGACGAATTCCTGCACACGCGGCGCGCGGTCGTTGACGTAGCCGTCCACCGGGCTGCGGATCACCGAACGGTCGAGGTTGAGCTGCGCGCTGTCCACCGTCACCAGCGCTTCGGCCAGCGCCGATTGCGCCCGGGCGACTTTCGACTGGCTTTCTTCCAGCTGTTCGGCCGGCACCAGATTGCCCAGGCCACGGTTACGCTTGGCTTCGCGCTGGGCTTGAGCCAGGGTTTCCTCGCGATCGGCAACCGCCGCTTTAGCCTGACGCAGGGCCAGTTTGAAGCGGTCCTGATCGATGCTGAACAGCACTTGACCGCGCTTGATCAACTGGTTGTCCTTGACCTCGACCTGCTGGATCAGCCCGGACACGTCCGGAGCGATCTGGATGATGTCGGCACGGATGTGGCCGTCACGGGTCCACGGCGCGAACATGTAATACATCACCATGCGCCAGACGAGGACAACGGCAAAAGTCACGATCAGCAGGGTCAGTACCACGCGACCGATAGTCAGAAACGGTTTTTTCATGTCATCAGGTATCGACTGAGTGAGTCCACGCCGTACAGCATCACGGCGTAGAGGGCCACGTTGAACAATGCCCGGTGCCAGACCAGACGGTAAAAGTGCAGGCGCGTGAGCACGCCATGCACCAGCAGAAACAACACATAGGTGATGCCCATCAACACCAGCAGGGTCGGCAGGAAAATCCCGCTGATATCCAGATCACCGATCATAGGGGCGCTCCATCGGGCAGCGGTTCTTCGGCATCGCTGGTGCTGACGAATTCCACGCCGGGCAGCAGCGCCAGGCGCAAACCGCTCAAGGCATGCAACAGGTTTAGCCGGGTTTCTTCGTCGCCGTGGCCTTTGAGCGCGCGGCGCGCGCGGTCCATGGTCATCAGCAACGGACTCGGCGCCGGCAAGCGTTCGCCGGCCTTCAGACACGCGCGGAAATACTCGCCGACCTCAGCCACCACTTGCTGCAGCAGGGCCTTCGGCGCGCCGCTGACCCGTGGCGTGTAAGCCAGCAGATCGAGCAGGTTCAGGCCCACGCGCACTTCACGCATGGCAATCCCGGTGTCCTGGCCGGTCATGGCCAGACGCGGCAAGTGCTGCATCAGACGATCGAGCAACTGCACGCCCAGATGCCGATGTTCGGCCAGATTGGCCGGCTCGGTCATGCGCACGATGTCTTTCCAGCTGAAGCGGGTCAGACGTTTGGCGGCCAGCTCGACGCCGAACGGGCGGGCGATCAGGGTCCAGATAAACGCGAACAGCAGGCCCAGAGGGCCGGCCAGGTTGGAGTTCACGAAGGCGAAGAAGTCCGCGTCGTAAGCGCCCTGAATGCTGATGAACGACGAGGTGTTGACCAGCGTCAGGAGCATGCCGAGGAAGAAGCGTGGCTGCACCGTCAGGGTGCCGACACAGATGAACGGAACCGCAAACGCCAGTACCAGCATCGGGAAATCGTGCAGGTTCGGCAGAATCAGAAACAGGTAAAGGCTGGCGAACAGCACCGACATCCCGGTCCAGAAAAAGAACCGGTAGATCTGCGGTGCCGGGTCGTCCATCGAGGCGAAGAAACTGCACGCTACCGCCGCCAGAATCACCGCACTGCCACCGTCCGGCCAGCCGAGCAGAATCCACAGCACCGAAGCGACGATGATCGCCAGAACGGTCGAGGCCACCGAATACAGCATCATCCCGCGGTCGAGAAACGGCGTCAGCCGCCCGAGGCGCCAGTGCCGGTACACCGCACGCCAGCTGTCCTGGCGCTCGCAGAGAATCGCGTCCTGCAGGCTGCGGCAGTCCTGCCACAGATCGATGAATTCGCCGAGGCGATAAATCGCGTTGGAGAACAGCAATTGCTTGCGATCTTCCAGCGCCTCGCAGCTTGGCTGCAAGGCCTGAAGTTGATCCTTGAGCGCCTGCCACCGTTCGAGATCGGCGTCGTTATGGCCGAGCCATTGCTGGGTCGCGGTCAACAGCGGGGCAAACTTTTCCACCAGTTCCGGTGTGCGCCGTTCAAGCGCGTAGAGCGAATCTTCCAGAGCGTCGATCACCGGCAGCAGGTGGATCATCCGCCCGCGCAGTTCCTTTGTGTTGCGCACGGTTTGCGGTCGAGCGCCTTCGTGGGGCAACTGGCCGATCATCAATTCAAGGCTGTTGAAATTGGCGACCATGGCCATGCGCAGCGCGGCGATCTGTTCCGGCTGCACGTCGCGGCTGAGAAACTTCAGGCTGTAGGTGGTGGCGTCAGCGAACCATTTGCCCACCGCGTCGTTGAACACCGGCGCCAAGCGACGCGGCCAGAACATCGCGCCGACCACCGCCGCCACGGCGATACCGAGAAAAATCTCTTCGGTACGCGCTTCCGCCACGTCCCACACCGCCAGCGGATTATCCACGGTCGGCAGGGCGATCAGCGGCAAGGTATAACCGGCCAGCATCAGTGCGTAGTTATTGGCGGTACGCAGGTGCAGCGACAGGAACAACAGGATCCCCGTCCACAAGGCAATCACCACCACCAACACGTACGGACTCTGCACGAACATCGGCACGAACAGCACTGCCGCCGCCGCTCCGAGAAAAGTGCCGATGGCGCGGTACAGCGCCTTGGAGCTGGTCGGCCCGAGAAACGGGCTGGAGACAATGTACACCGTGGCCATCGCCCAATACGGACGCGGCATTTGCATGAGCAAGGCGATGTACAGCGCAATCATCGACGCTGCAAAGGTTCGGACCCCGTAGAACCAGTCGCGGGCAGGCGGGATGCCAGAGAAAAAACCGTTCAAGAATTGATCACCACAGGCGGATTGGCTGCCTCAAAAGCTCGCAGTACCCGAAGCGTAGCCTCCAGATCACTCTGGTCGATGCCTTCGAGCACTTCATGACGCAGACGCACCAGTTCGATCTCCACCGCTTGCACCAGTTCACGGCCGGTGTCGGTCAGGCTCAGGCACTTGGCCCGACGATCCTGCGCATCTTCGGTGCGGCAGACGTAGCCGGCGTGGCACAACTGATCGAGCAGGCGCACCAGCGACGGACTCTCCATCCCGGCTGCCTGCGCCACCTGCACCTGACGCACACCCTCGCCCAGCCGTCCGATCATCAACAACGGCACGGCGCAGGCTTCGGAGATTCCATAGTTGACCAGCGTGGTCTGGCAGATCTTCCGCCAATGCCTGGCGGCCACCACCATGGCACTGCTGATGTTCATCTGAAGAGCGTCGAGGGAATTCGGCACGGGAAAATGCACACTGTTAGTTTGCTAACTATCAATATCGCATTGGCGGGGAATTTCAGTCAAGTTTTGAAACAAATCTGCCCGTTGGTCGTGCGCACCGTAAACAGATGTGGCCGTTCGCAAAATAATGGTTATCCCTCCCGCCCATTGCGCAACAACACATTCAACTGATCCACCACCTCCGCCCAATCCGCATCATCAAGAATCTCGCCGCGCAAAAAATCCGCCTGGCTTTTGCTCCAGAAAAACGCGTCTGCGAGGTGCAATTCGGGTTTGAGTGGTGAATGGGTGGCGATGAATTGCTCGATGCCAGTCGGGTCGCTGTCCAGTCCCAGTTGCTTGAACAGGGATGGGAGGCTGTGGGTGGGCTGCTCCATGGAGGACTCCTTAAGGAATGCGGTGGATGGGCGATTATTCGCGAGCAAGCCCGCTCCCACAGGGGATTGCGGTCAACCTGTGGGAGCGGGCTTGCTCGCGAAGGCGTCAGTGGCCGCACCACAAAACCTAATGACTCAACTCCTGCACCTGCGCATGCGGCACCATTTTCAGAAACTCGGGCATGCTCATGTGCAGCAGGTAGTTGTGGTTGCCGGCTTCCAGGTAAATGTCTTTCTGCCGAGTCAGCAGCGGGTCGATGACCATGTCCAGGCCATAGGAATCACCCAGTGGCGGCACCGCGCCGCGTTCGCAGTCATCGAAGATATGCGCCAGATTGCTCTCGCGAGTGATCTGCCATTCACCGCTGCTGCGCACTTTGCTCAAATCCAGGTGCCGGCTGGCGGGCAGCACGGCCATCAGGTAATGCCCGTGATGGTCGTCGAGAATGACCGACTTGGCCACGCGTTCGGCGGGCACCCCGGAAACCCGTGCGGTTTCCAGACTGCTGGCCGAGTGGCGGTGGGCCACGATGTCATATTCGCAATGCGCCCGGTTCAGGCTGCTCTGCACTTTTTTTGCCATACGCATGCTGCACCTCGGTGTCCCGCTGAACGTTGTGCCTGTTCTGCTGAGTCTAGTTCGGCCAGTTGCTGATGAAGGGAAATCCGCTCATTGGACACATCCGCTTATTGATCAAAATTCATACGACGTCAGGCTCAACTAGACTTAAGGAAACACCCCCATGACTCTCCCGGAGGGTCACGTGAACAGCCGATGTTGCACGTTTTTCCTGATACTGCTGGCCAGCGGCTCGGCCCTCGCGGCTGATGTCCTGCCGACGGCGGTCAATCCGGTCGGCCTGTGGCTGATCACCCTCGGGATTGCCTTTCTGATTGCCGAAGCCGCGCTGCCCAACTACGGGGTGATCGGCCTGGGCGGAATCATCATGTTCGTCATCGGCGCGCTGATTCTGGGCAACGCCGATTTGCCGGTACCGATGATTATCGGCCTCGGCCTGCTCAGCGCTCTGCTGCTGATCGCATTGATCGTCCGCGCCTTGAAAACCCGCCCGCGCCACGCCGTCAGCGGCGATGCCGGGCTGGTCGGCAGCGTGACGGCGGTGACCACCGTGCAAGCGCAAAACGCCCACAACGGTTGGGTGCAATTGCAGGGTGAACACTGGCAAGTGCACAGCACGACACCGCTGCACACCGGACAATCGGTACGCGTGGTCGGGCGTAAAGGCTTACTGCTGAAAGTCGCCGCGACTGATGCGGTGCGACACGGAGAGTGATCATGGGTCTGCAAATCGGTTTCGTTGCACTGCTGCTGTTGGTGATCGCCCTCGCCGGGTCGACCTTCCGCATCCTGCGTGAGTACGAGCGCGGCGTGGTGTTCCAGCTCGGACGCTTCTGGCAGGTCAAGGGCCCGGGGCTGATCCTGCTGATTCCGGTGGTGCAGCAAATGGTCCGGGTCGACCTGCGCACCGTGGTCCTCGACGTGCCGCCACAGGATGTGATCACCCGCGACAACGTCTCGGTGAAGGTCAACGCGGTGCTGTACTTCCGGGTACTCGATCCGCAGAAGGCGATCATTCAGGTCGAAGATTTTCTTTCGGCCACCAGCCAACTGGCGCAGACCACCCTGCGCGCAGTGCTCGGCAAACATGAGCTGGATGAACTGCTGGCCGAGCGCGAGCAGTTGAACATCGACATCCAGCAGGTGCTCGACGCCCAGACCGATGCCTGGGGCATCAAGGTCGCCAACGTCGAGATCAAGCACGTCGACCTCAACGAATCGATGGTGCGTGCGATTGCCAAACAGGCCGAAGCCGAACGCGAACGCCGGGCCAAGGTGATCCACGCCGAAGGCGAACTGCAGGCCTCGGAAAAACTCATGCAAGCCGCCGAAATGCTCGGCCGCCAGCCCGGTGCCATGCAATTGCGTTACATGCAGACGCTGAGTTCGATTGCCGGTGACAAGAGCTCGACGATTGTCTTTCCGTTGCCGATCGAGTTGCTCAAGGGGATGGCGGATCTGTCGGGAAAAACCTGACAGCAAAAGATCGCAGCAACTCAAGATTCACAAAGGCATCCTGGGCACATTGCCGAACCCGTTCGCGCAACCACGGCGAAGCCTCGCGGCGCTTGTCTTCGCCATCAGCGACAAAACGCTGGGACGGCTGCTTGGCGTGCTGCACCGTCGCCGCCAACACCTGCTGCCGCTGCTCGGCATTCAAGCGGAAAAAATTCGCCAATCGGCCGGCCATGGCCTCGGGCAATTCGCTGTAGTTCACCAGCAGTCCATCACCCTCACGGCAGTGCAGATAAGCCGACGCCAGCAAGCGACCAAGCCGTCGTGCGATGAAGTCTTCACTGCCGGTAAACGGCAAACCATCGTCGAGCACACAGTTCCCAAGCATCCCCGGCACCATGTGCATCCCCGGACGGCGCACGTGCGACACGGCGATTTCCAGCGGATCGCGGTACACGAACAACCATGGCGTATCGGGAAAGCATGCCTGCAACAGCGGCCACTCGCCGATGTTCCAGGCGTCGAGCTTGATCACCAGTCGCTGCTCGACACCGCGTCGACGTTGACCGTAGGCCGAGAGCAATCCACGGATCGCTGCACGCCGCTCGACTTCGGGCAGCTCACCTCGCAAAAGCGCATCAAGCGGCGGTGGCTCCGAGACCACAATATGGTCATCGAGCCGCGCGAGCATCTGGCTGATCAACGTCGAACCGCAACGCGAGGCGTGCAGGATAAAGGCACTCGGCGCCAACCCCGGGCTTTGCGCTTGCCACTCGGTCAGCACCGACAGCGATGTCTGCCGGCGAAAAGCCTGATTGAACGGCAACCGCAGCGCCTCTTCGACGGCGTCACGAAAAAAAGGCTGATGCAGTGGCGTGTCAGCAAACCAGCACCAGTCGACTTGCCACTGCCCCGCCAGCGGCCAGATCCGGATCGGCAACCAACCGTGCAGATTCAGCCGCTCCATTGTTCGTTCCATTGCCGACGACCGCTGCGCATCGCGGCGCGCAGTTCTTCGCGGGAGAATGGCAAGCCGTGTTTGGCGGCCAGCTCCAGAGTGCGCTCGATGAACGACTCAGGCTCCGCCATGTGCTGCAGAGTCGCCGCCAACGCTGCGTCACCTGCAACCAGTCGCTGGAATTGCTGTAACGCCGAATCGGCCGGTTGCGTTGCAGGAGTGTCGCGCAAACCTTCGGCGATCTTCTGCTTGAGCCAGGCCCCGGGCCGGCAGTCGAGCACCAGATGAATCCGCGCGCAGGTATCGAAATTATCCACCCGATGCGCACGAGCAAGATCGAGAAACCAGCACTCCCCCGCCGCCATCGGCACCCGTTGATCATCGAGCCAGAAATCCACTGCAGGTGGGCTGAGCAACGGAATATGCAGGCGCAGATCGGCATCCGGCCCTTCCAGGTCGTAATCACGATGCTCGTGAATTCGCCCGCCCGGCCCCAGTCGCAACAAGCGCGCACAGACGATATCCAGCGTCAGATCGCGCAGCCCCAACCGCCAGCGTTCATCGCACAGCCAAGGCGTGCGCTGCAGCGTTTCGCCGCGCCCGGGCGATAACTCGGTCAGCGCATCGGCGGCGGAAATCAGTGCCACACCGCTCCAGTCGCCCGTGAAGTAATCCGTGTTGAAGTGGCCGTGCCATGCCTCTTCGGCAATCGCCTGCAGCGCCTGCAACAGCAGCGGCAAGTCCACCGCCACCGGCAGACGCGAACAGACCGGGCGGCTCATGCCTTGGGCAACACCGCGCATTCGCCAAGCCAGGTCAGCAGCCGATCCAGGCAGGCCTCCACAGTCTGCACGCCGGTGTCGAGCACCAGCGAGGGCTGCGCGGGCGGCTCGTACGGTGCCGAAACCCCGGTGAAACCGGCCATTTCGCCACGCCGCGCGCGGGCGTAATGCCCCTTCGGATCACGCCGCTCGCACACCGCCAACGACGCGCTGCACCAGACCTCGCGATAGTCCGCACCCAAACGCTGGGCGAACACCTCGCGCAGCTCCAGCAACGGCGCGATCATCGCCAGAATCACGATCTGCCCGTTCTCCACCAGCAGCGCTGCCAGCTCGCTGGCACGGCGGATGTTCTCCAGGCGATCGGCGTCGCTGAACCCCAGATCGCGATTGAGCCCGACCCGCAAGCCGTCGCCATCGAGCACCACGCTGTGCAATCCACAGGCGAATAGCTCGGCGTGCAACGCCTGAGCCAGCGTCGATTTGCCCGCCGCCGGCAGGCCAGTCAACAAAATCGCCGCGCCGCGATGGCCGTTGCGGGCTTCGCGTTGCGAGCGGCTGACGCTGGCGACGGGCGCCAGCAGATTATCGGGCAGCGGCATGCGCCACCACAGGCACCGAGATATCCCCCGACGCCCACGCGGACTCGCGGTTGGCCAACGCCGTGGCGATCGACTGCACTTCGGTGGACTGCACCTGATCCGGCAGCGGGTCGAGACCAGCGCTGGCGAAGATCTGTCCATAGGCGTTGCGCAGATCGGCATACGACAAGTCACGGCGCAGGTCGGCTTGCAGGTTGTTCAGCTCGCCCTGAATCAGTTCAAGTTCACCGATACCGGCGGCCTGATGCCGATTGCGCAATTGGCCAACGATCTGCCCGTCGATGTCCGACAGTTGCTGATTGGTCTTGAACTGCCGCAGCGCCTCCTGATAGTTGGCGTTCGCCACATACAGCTGCGCCAGCACCGCGATCGATATCGCCTGACGCCGGGCGGTGGCGACTTCCTCACCCGCCTTGGCGACGTCGATGGCCGCCGGAGCGGAAATAACGTTGAACAGGTTCCAGGTGACTTTCACGCCGTAGTCGGCCCAACCCTGTTCGACGAGGAACGAGTTGCTGTCGTAATGCCCGCCGGCGGAAAACTCCAGACCCGGCAGCAGGCGCAACATCGCCTTGCGGGTTTCGGCGGCGCTGATGCGGCTCTGATAATCCTGCTCGCGCAGTTCCGGACGGCTGGTCAGGGCTTCCTGCTCGAGTTTGGCCATGGCGACCTTGAGTTCGGGAATCTGATAACCGTCATCGGTCGCTAGCGTCAGGTTGGTGCCCAGCGGCAGGTTGATCAGCGTTGCCAATTCGGTTTTCGCCAGCGACAGGGCGCGGCGCTGTTCTTCCAGTTGCCGCGTGGCTTCGATCAGCGAGCGCTGGTAACCGAGTGCCTGCACCGGGTCGCCGATGCGCTGATCGCTCAGGCTCTGGCTGTCACGCCGGGCGGTGTCGACGCGGGCCATCAGGCTGTCGATCTGCTTGAGCAACCGTTCGGCAGCCATCGCGCGCCAATAGGCTGAGCGCACGTCCTGAACGATGGTGTTGATCACCTTGCGCCGGCGTTCCTGCACGATCAGGCGCTGGTCGCCCTGCTGCTTGGCGCTGATGTAGCTGACGCCGAAGTCGAGGACGTTCCAGACCATGGTCAGGTCGGCGACATCGCGGTCGCGGTCCTGCGAGGTCGAGGGTTCCAGAGACTGAGTGCCGGTGCGCACGCTCTGGCTGCTGGAGGCGTTGACGTTGTTGCGCCCGACGTAACCGGCGTCCAGCGCCATGCGCGGCAGCATGTCGAAACTGGCGAGGTCGAGCTGCCGCTTGGCCAGCGCTTCCTCCATGATCTTCAAACGGCCTTCGAGGTTGTATTTCACCGCGCGGGCCATGGCCTGATGCAGGGTCAGCGGGCCACGTAGCGGCTCCTGATCCTTGTACATGCTCTGCAGGTCGGTTCTGGCCCGCTGCTCACTGACGCTGCGTTCGATCGGCTCACTGGTCACTGCACATCCGCTGATCGCCAGCGCCAGCAGGCTGGCGCTGAACAACTTCTGACTTTTCTTCATCCCTGGATCGCCCCTAGGTGCCGCACCGTGTTGAGTAGTTGTGTGTTCAGGCCTGCATTTCGCTGATGCCGACCTGGCGCAATGCCGCTGCCAGGTCGTCGACCCGGTGCTGCTCGCTGTCCTTGAGTTGTTGCAATTGCTGCCCAAGGGTCGGCGCGCCAAATACCCCGCGCAGCCCTTGGGAAATGTCACCGGCCTTGAGCGAGTGACTGTCGAAGGCGTTCAGCGCCTCCCGCTCGGCGCCGTCGTTCTGGTGGAACAGGCTCGACAGCGTACTGCTGGCGAAGACTCCGCCATCACCGCCACCGAAACCGAGGAAGCCGTGCCCGCTGCCGTCACCGCTTCCGTCGCTGCTGCTGAATACCTGGGCGATGAAGCTCGGGCTCAGAGCACCGTGATTGATGAAAATGTCCCCCAGCGGCCGGATGCCGTCGCCCAGTACACGCTGCTCGAACAGCGGCGGGAAGGTCAGCGGCGAGCCGAGATTGCCGGTCGGTGGCGTAAATACGAACGGTTGCAACGGCACGTCCGGGGCCGGCGGCGGTGCGACCGGATCGCTGCTGCGGGACAGCGGATCGGGAATCACCCCATTGATCGGCGTAGTCGGCACCGTTGGCGGAATAACCGGCGGCACGGTATTGATCGCGTAGTTATTGGAGCTGCTGACACCGCTGCCGCTGTTGCCGGACAGGTCACTGACCCCGGCGCTGTTGACGCTGATCGCATTACTGGCGCTGTTGATGTTGGCGCCCGGGGTCAGCGTCGCGGTCCAGGTCTTGCCGCCGTCGTTGCTGCTCAGGTTCGACAGGGTGCCGTTGCCGACATTGATGTCACTGAGATCAAACCCGGTCACCGCCTCATTGAAGCTGATGGTCACCTGCGAGGTCTGGCCCACACCCAGATTCGGATTGGCAACCACCACCGTGGCGGTCGGCCGTTCGCTGTCGAGGGCGTAGTTGTTCGACACCGCCACCGTGCTGCCGGCGTTGCCCGCCAGGTCGCTGACGTTGCTGGTGTCCAGCGCAATGAAATTGCTCGGGTCGGTGACATTCGCGGTCGGGGTGAACGTCGCGGTCCAGGTCTTGCCGCCATCGCTGCTGGTCAGATTGCTCAGGTCGCCGTTGGTCACGCTCAGGTCGGACAGGTCGAAATTGCTCACCGCCTCGCTGAAGGTGAAGGTCACCGTGGTGGTCTGGCCGATGCCCAGATGCGGATTGGCGACCACGATGTCCACCGTCGGCCGGGTTGCATCGAGGATGTAGCTGTTGGAGATGGCGATACTCGCCCCAGCATTGCCGGCCAGATCCTGAACACCGGCGGTGTCGATCAGAATCAGGTTGGTCGCGTCATTGACGCCGGCTGTCGGGGTGAAAGTCGCCGTCCAGGTCACGCCACCGTCGCTGCTGGTCAGGTTCGACAGCGCACCGTTGGCGACGCTGATGTCCGACAGGTCAAACCCGCTCACCGCCTCGCTGAAGGTGATGGTCACTGTGGTGGTTTCACCGATGCCCAGGCGGTTGTCGGCAACCACGATGGTGGCGGTCGGCAGCGCGGTGTCGATGGCGAAGTTGTTGGAATCGGTGGTACCGATGCCGCTGTTGCCCGACAGGTTGGCCACCCCGGCATTGTTCAGGGTGATCAGGTTGATGGCGTCGGTGACATTGGCTATCGGCGTGAAGGTGGCCGTCCAGGTGATACCGCCGTCGCTGCTGCTGACATTGCTCAACGTGCCGTTGGCGATGGTCAGGTCGCTGTTGTCAAAACCGCTGACCGCTTCGCTGAAGGTGATGGTCACCAGCGAGGTTTCCCCGGCCCTGAGCGACGTGTCGGCAACCACGATGGTGGCGGTCGGCACCTGAGTCTGGATCTGATAGTTGGCCGAACTGGTGGTGCCGGTGCCGGTGTTGCCGGCCAGGTCGGTGATGCCGGTGTTGTTCAGGACAATCAGGTTGGTGAGGTCGGTGATACCGATGTTCGGCGTGAACGTGGCCGTCCAGGTAATGCCGCCGTCGCTAGACGAAACATTGCTCAGGGTGCCGTTGGCGACGCTCAGATCGGAGTTGTCGAATCCGGTCACGGCCTCACTGAAGGTGATGGTCACCTGCGCGGTTTCACCGGGACGCAGATCGCTGTCGGTCATGACAATGGTCGCCGTCGGACGCTGACTGTCGACCGCATAGTTGTTGGAGTCGGTGGTACCGCTGCCGACGTTGCCCGCCAGATCGGCGATGCCGGTGTTGTCCAGGGTGATCAGGTTGGTGGTGTCGGTGATCCCCGCCGCCGGCGTGAACGTCGCCGTCCAGGTGAGGCCGCCGTCGCTGCTGCTCACCGCACTCAGCGTGCCGTTGGCGATGGTCAGGTCGGCGTTGGTGAAACCGGTCACCGCTTCGCTGAAGGTGATGGTCACCAGACTGCTCTGGCCGACGCCGAGCGCGGTGTCAGCCACCACGATGGTGGCGGTCGGGCGCTGAGTGTCGATCGAGTAATTGTTGGAATCGGTGGTGCCGCTGCCGGCATTGCCCGACAGGTTCTGTACGCCGGCGTTGTCCAGGGTGATCAGGTTGGTGGCGTCGGTGATGTTGCTGGTCGGCGTGAAGGTCGCTGTCCAGGTGATGCCACCGTCGCTGCTGCTGACTGCCGACAATGTGCCGTTGGCTATCGTCAGGTCGGCATTGCTGAAACCGGTCACCGCTTCGCTGAAGGTGATGGTCACCAGTGAGGACTCGCCGATCTTCAGACTGGAGTCCGCCACGATGATGGTCGCGGTCGGCACCACGGTGTCGATGGTGTAGTTGTTGGAGTTGGTCGTGCCGCTGCCGGCGTTGCCCGCCAGGTCGGCGATACCGGTATTGGCCAGCGTGATCAGGTTGCTTGCGTCGTTGATGCCCACGTTCGGCGTGAATGTTGCCGTCCAGGTGATGCCGCCATCGCTGCTACTCACCGCCGTCAACGTGCCATTGGCGATGGTCAGGTCGGCGTTGGTGAAACCGCTCACCGCTTCGCTGAACGTGATGGTCACCAACGAGGTTTCGCCGGCCGTAAGGTTGCTGTCGGCGACCACGATGGTTGCGGTCGGGCGCTGGGTGTCAATGGCGTAGTTGTTGGAGTCGGTGGTGCCGCTACCGGCGTTGCCCGCCAGGTCGGCAATGCCGGTGTTGTCCAGGGTAATCAGGTTGGTGGTATCGGTGACGCTGGCGCTCGGAGTGAACGTCGCGGTCCAGGTGATGCCGCCGTCGCTGCTGCTGACTGCGCTCAGCGTGCCGTTGGCAATGGTCAGGTCGGCGTTGGTGAAACCGGTCACCGCTTCGCTGAAGGTGATGGTTACCAGCGAGGTTTCGCCGATCCGCAGGTTGTTATCAGCCACCACGATGGTCGCGGTCGGGCGCACGGTGTCGATGGCGTAATTGTTGGAGTCGGTGGTGCCGCTGCCGGCGTTGCCGTTCAGGTCAGCGATGCCGGTATTGTTCAGCGTGATCAGATTGGTCGCATCAGTGATGCTGGCAGTCGGCGTGAAGGTCGCCGTCCAGGTGATGCCGCCATCGCTGCTGCTGAGCGCCGACAACGTGCCGTTGGCAATGGTCAGGTCGGCATTGGTGAAGCCGGTCACGGCTTCGCTGAAGGTGATGGTCACCAGCGAGGTTTCGCCGATCCGCAGGTTGTTGTCGGCCACCACGATGGTCGCGGTCGGCCGCGCAGTGTCGATGGCGTAGTTGTTGGAATTGGTGGTGCCGCTGCCGGCATTGCCGGCCAGATCGACGACCCCGGTGTTGTCCAGGGTGACCAGGTTGGTGGTGTCGGTGATGTTGGTGGTCGGGGTGAGCGTGGCGGTCCAGGTGATGCCGCCGTCGCTGCTGCTCAGACCGCTCAGGGTGCCGTTGGCCACCGTCAGGTCGGCGGTGGTGAAGCCGCTGACCGCTTCGCTGAAGGTGATGGTCACCAGCGAGGTTTCACCCGCTGCCAGATTGCTGTCGGCCACGACAATGGTCGCGGTTGGCCGCACGGTATCGATCACGTAGTTGGCCGAATCAGTCGTGCCGCTGCCGGCGTTGCCGGCGAGGTCGGCGATACCAGTGTTGTCCAGAGTGATCAGGTTGGTGGTATCGGTGATGCTGGCGGTCGGGGTGAACGTTCCGGTCCAGGTGATGCCACCGTCACTGCTGCTGACTGCTGACAGTGTGCCATTCGCGATGGTCAGGTCGGCGTTGGTGAAACCGGTGACCGCTTCGCTGAAGGTAAAGGTCACCAGCGACGTGTCGCCGATCTTCAACGCCGTGTCGGCCATCACGATGGTCACGGTCGGCCGCACGGTGTCGATCGCATAGTTGACGGAACTGGTCGTGCCGACGCCCGCCACGCCGTCGCTGATCGCATTGACCCCGGTGTTATCGAGGGTGATCAGGTTGGTGGCGTCGGTGATGTTGTTGGTCGGAGTGAAGGTCGCGGTCCAGGTCAGGCCACCGTCGCTGCTGCTGACCGCTGTCAGCGTACCGTTGGCAATGGTCAGGTCGGCGTTGGTGAAACCGGTGACCGCGCGGCTGAAGGTGATGGTCACCAGCGAGGTTTCGCCGATTTTCAACGCCGTGTCCGCCATCACGATGGTTGCGGTGGGTGGTTCCACATAAGCGGTATTGAGTGTGCCGCCATTGTTGTAGATCGCCGCGAAGGCCAACGGTACAGAGCCCGTCACGCCGCCGCCCAGTTCTGCGCCGCCGGCGCCGCTGCCGGCCGCGTTGCCGCTGATGGCGCTGAAGTTGGCGGCGGTGATCAGTACCGTGCCGCCCTGGTTCCAGATCGCACCGACACCCCGTCCGCCGTCGCCGCCGTTCAGGTTGTTGCTGCCCTGGCCGCTACCACCGCCGCCACCGCCGCCCGCACCGAGGTTGTTGCTGATGACCGAGGTGCCGACAATTTTCAGGGTGCCGGTGGAGGCGTTGTAAATGCCGCCGGCCGCATTGCCGCCGACGCCGCCCACCTTGTCCCAGCCGGAGCCGCCACCGCCGCCGCCAATCGAAATGGTGCCGTTGTTCACGGTGCCGCCATTGCCGCCGTTGCTGTAATAGGACACGCCCACGCCGCCGGCACCGCCGACGGTGGAGCCGCCGCGGCCGCCCATGTGCGTGGCGTCGTAGCCACCGCCGTAGCCACCGACGCCACCACTGCCGGCCTGGCCGCCCAACGTCCCGGTGCCCGGCCCGGCCGTACCGCCATGGCCGCCGCCCTGACCACCGAGGCCGCCGCCACCGCCACCGCCGCCGCCGTAGTTGGCTCCCGTGACCCCCCCACCACCGCCACCACCGGCCGCCGCGTTACCGGTGACCGAAACGTTGTTCAAGGTCAGGACGCCGGCGTTGAAAATCCCCCCGCCCATGGCCCCGGTTGCGCCATAGCCGCCATTTCCGCCATTGCCCGAGACCAATCCGCGAGTAATGACCAGACCATCGAGTGTCACCGTGCTGCTGGAGGTGATTTCCACCACCCGCGTCCGGTACTGGCCATCGAGGGTGACGTCCGCCACCCCGTCGTTGTTCAGGTCGCCATCAACGGTGATGTTCTTGTTGATCAGCAATTCCGAGGTGAGCTGCACCGTCATGCCGCTGCTGAAGGTCACGATGTCGCCGTTCTGCGCCGACGCCAGCGCTGCGCGCAGCGAGCCGACCCCGGTGTTCGCATTGTTGGTGGCAGTCCAGGTGGCGAGGCCCCACTGGTACTCGCTCATCGACAGGGTCGACAGCACGTTGGCGCTCTCGATCCTGCCCGTGGCGATTTCCAGATCCCAGTCGCCGCCCACCCCGGTGCGGTTGTTCGAGGCGGCCACATCGCGGCCGGTCAATTGTGCCAGCGAATCGACGAAACTCAGGCCGCGGTCACCTTCGGCGGTGTAGCAGCCGTAAATGAGAATGTCGCCGCCGACGTTCATGTCCTTGCCGATTTCCGCCAGCACCGCACTGCGTTGCGCGACGTTGTCCGCCGACAGATAGCTGTTGCCGAGCCACAGGTCACCGGCGTTGCCGTGAGCGATGATCTGCACCGAGCTGACACCCGAATGCTGGTCGAGGTAATCAGCGATCTGCTGCAAGCCGTCCTTGCTGGCATCGAGCTTGACCACCTGCGCGCCGGGAGCAACGCCTTTGAGCAGGCTGTCGGCATCCTTGACCCGGGCATCGACGAACACCACGCTCTGGCCCGGTACGGCGACAGGGCTGGCAGCCGGCGTGGCATCGGCCTGGCCGTGGGTGTCCTTGCTGACCGACGGATGATCGGCCGTGGGCGCCTTCGCTGCATCGGCAGTGGGGTGGCTGTCGGGCTGGGCCGCAGCGGTATCGGCCACGGTGGCCGCGACAGCGCCGTCGAACAGCATGCGCGGTTCCAGCGACATGATCAGCGGCGCAGCCAGCGTCCGTTGGCCTTCGGTTACCCGCAACTTTTGCTTGCTCCACCACATGTTGCTCACCCGGACTCGAACAGTTGTAAACGCATCAATGAAAAACGCCGCGATCAACTGATCGCGGCGTCGGACTTCATACGAATCACATTGGCAGCGCTGGCTGAGCCATCGAGCCAAAAGGACAGATCGGCGTATTGCTTGAACAGGTCCGGCGGCAGAATCGTGCGTCGGGACTGCAGGGCGACCTTGGGTTTGACCTTGTGCAGGCCGGCCACACCCAGGGCCTGGTCGAACTCCGGCGCGTCATAGGCCAGGTGTTCGAAATCGTGCTCGAACCAGGGTTCGCCAATGAAGTCGTAGACCAGCCGCAGCACCCGCTCCGGGGCCTGGGTCAACAAGTCGTAATCGACGATCAGCAGCGAATCGGCGTGCTCGCCGTAATAGGCTTCTTTGAGCGCTGCCCAGGCAAAACCAACCAGACGATTGCGCTGGGCCAGGGTTTCGCAGCGGCTGTAGACCGTGTTGCGTTCGACAGCATCGCCGAACAGCTTGGTGTTTTCATAAGGATTGGCGCGGTACAACCGTTCCAGGCTGTCCATCACCCAGGCGACGTTGCGCACGCAGGCAATGACTTTGGCTTTGGGGAACAGATCGCTGATCGCCGGCAGGCGCGAACTCCACTGCCGGTTGGTGTCGAACACCACCGGTTTGTCAGCCTTGTCGGCATAGTAGGAATCGAACAGCCCGCGCAGCAGGCGCCGGCGCATTTCGGTGTCGATCACCGCGCCGAATTCGCTGCCGGCGCCGCACTGTTCAAGGACACCGGAGAAGAGTGCGCCGACCGGACTGGTCATGCCGGCATGAAAGCGCGGGTTCTGCAGAAGAATCGCAGAAAGCAGGGTAGAGCCTGAGCGCGGCAAGCCGGAGATAAAGTGGAACTGCTGCAATCCCTTCACCCTACTTTGTAAGTCCTTTTGTCCGACGAGCGTAGTCCAACAATACCCTTTCGACTAGTAGTGTTTTGATATCAAAACAGAGCAAAACGGACTATGAAGATCTGTTTTTATCGCCAAAGAAAAGGTGAACCGTTTAAGTCATTGCATCGCTGTCCCGTTATCGGTGGTCAACGAAAAAAGTCGCGCATTCGCGCCGCCGGCATGGGTCTGATCACGCAACTGCCAGTTCTTCGGCAAGGGTCGGAACGGATCGGGCACGTCCACATCCAGATCACCGATCAACCAGACGCGAGCACTGCCCTTGGGCAGGTCGTCGAGTCGATCCAGATAGACCTCCTCAGACACCAGGGTGCCGAAACCGTAGTGATTCGGGCGCGTCGAACGACCATCGGCGGCGGGCGGGGTAAACAGGCGCACCTGAGCGTCAGTGCGGTTGTAGTAGACGTAACTGAGATACCAGAGCATGTCGCTGGTGACGATCCGGTCACCGCTGACGAAATGCCGGTTGATGTAATCGACCATGACATTGAACTGATCGTGCGGGTCGACCGTGGCGTTGGTGTTTACGCCCACCAGCTCAACCCCGACCCATGACACCAGAACCGCCACTGCCAGCACACGAGCGCGGCGGTACAACCGGTCGATGGCCAGCGCCGCCAGCATCGGCAATCCCAGCGCATAGGCTGTCAGGTAACGCTCGATGAACACCGGACTGATGAAGGACACCGCGAACACCAGCAACAACGGCACACCGGTGTAAAGCGCCAGCAAAACGCTGCCATGGTTCACGCTGCGGTCGCGGGCCACGGCCACGCCCGCCAGCGCCAGCAGAGCCAGCGGTACGCCGCAGAACAGCAGCAATGGCAGATGCTCGCCCTCGTCCTGGATCAACCAGAGCCAGATCATCGACGGCAGCGAGGACAGGGTCACTGGATCTTCCCAGCCCACATCGCCACCGACCTTGAGTTCTTCCATGTGTTGCGTCAGATCAAGCAGGTTCGGCAACCACGGCAGGTAGAGCACAACGATGGCCAGATTGGCCAGCCACCAGTCCTTGCGCTGGATATGCCGCAGGCGATAGCCAGGCAGCAGGCGAATCAGCCCCAGATACAGCCAATGGCTCAGCGCCGCCAGCACGGCGAAGTAGTGGGTATACAACGCGGCGCTCATCAGCAATGCATAGATCAGCAGATACCGGTGGCGCTGCGGACGCCTGACCCAACAAATCAGCGCCAGTGTGGAACCGATCAGGAGCAGGCCGAGCAGCGAGTACATGCGCACTTCCTGGCTGTAGCGCACCGCCGTCGGCAGCAACGCCAGCAGCACCCCGGCAATGATTGCGGCGCGACGAGTGGCCAGGCGATCGACCAGGCACACACCCAGCCCGACCGTGGCGATGCCGGCCAGCGCGCTGAGGCTGCGGATCGACAGAATCGTGTCGCCGAACAACCCGATCCAGCCGTGCAGCAGCATGAAATACAACGGCGGATGCACGTCGAACGCCGCGTGCTCCCAGATACCACTCAGCGAATAGTTCGCCAGCAACAGGCTTGAGCCTTCGTCGCCCCAGATCGCGGCGGCGTTCAGGTCATAAAAACGCACCACCGTCGCCAACAACAGAATCGGTATCAGCCACTGCCGGCGAGCCCAGCGCCATAAACGCCGGACACCGGCATTCGGTGCGGCAAACGGGTCCTGGGTATCCCCCAGCGGAGTCTCGCGACGCGCTTCCATCAACCTTCCCTTACAGATTTACCGAGTAAAAACCAGCGCCATTCATTGCGCACACTGTAGGCCAGAGTCGAAGTCGACGCGCGGCCACGACGACGTCCGGCAAGTCCGCCGATCCGGGTCTACGCTACCGCTTGGCGTGACCTGCCCGCGCAAACGCAAGGCGTCAGCACAGCATCTGTGCCTGTCCTGCAACCAAGGCTAACGCGCGGCGCGCCGACCACATAACAGAAGGATGAGGAACCATGGAAGTCTTTATGGGTACGATTCAACCGTTCGCCTTCAACTTCGCCCCCAGTGGCTGGGCCTTGTGCAACGGACAAATCCTGAGCATCTCGCAATACCAGGCATTGTTCGCTTTGCTGGGCACCTTCTACGGCGGCAACGGCACGACCAATTTTCAGTTGCCTGACCTGCAAGGTCGCGTACCCGTGGCACAGGGTAACGGACAGGGGCTTACGCCGCGTGTCATCGGTCAGGTGTATGGCACGGAAAACGTCACGGCCACGATCGCCAACATGCCTAACCACACCCACGCGATGACCGGCCTTTCTGCCAACACCGCCCTGCAACTGGCTGTGCCTGCAAGCAATCCGGCGACCGTGCCGACCGCCACCAACTCGTACATCGGCGCGTCCGGCGGCGGCCCTGGCTCGGCGAACATCTATTCCGATGCCCAAGGTGCCACGCCGGTTCCCATCAAAGGCCTGACCACGACTGTCACCGGGGACATTTCCTCCACGGGCGGCAGTCAGCCGTTGCCCATCGTCAACCCCTCTCTGGTCGTCAACTTCAGCATTGCGCTGAACGGGCTGTTCCCTTCGCGCAACTGAACCACTGTCGGGGGCCTCGGGCCCCCGACCGTTTTTCTCTTCACTGGAGTCAGACCATGTTGCAAGCGGTTCAGATCCAACACGTCCAGGCATTGCTGGGCCAGCAACACACGCTGCACCTGCCGGATGGCACGGCGCTGCCGATCCACATCGAGTACCTCGACGAAGTCCCCGCCGCGAAGACGCGCTACAGCGAGCGCATGCCGTTCTGCCTCGAATTCAACAGTCTGGTGCCGACCGGGTTCGTCGACGGCCTGTGCGCACTGGAACTGCCGGAACTGGGGCGAGTGGAGGATATTTTCGTGTCACGAGTGCCAGCAATGGGGCGGGATCCGCAACTGGGTTATTTCTGTATTTCCTTCAACTGAAATCCCACCTCATTGCGGATACCACACCAGCCGCTCCGCCGCCGGATTACGCTCCTCCACCGCAAAGCCCAACGCCAGATAGTGTTGCCGCGCGTGGGGATTGTTGGCCCAGACCACCGTTGCCACCGGGCAGCGAACCTGCTGCGCGGCCTTTTGCACGCCTTGCAATACCGCGCGGCCGTAACCCTTGCCCCGCGCCTGGGGGATGAAGGCGATGTATAACACGCGGATTTCATTGGGGCCGAAGTCGGTGCTCAGTGCACCGATGGCCGTGCCGAGTTTTTCCACGACGTAGTGCATGGCGTTGGGATGGTTTTCACCCACGCCCTGTTCCTGCACCTGGAATTGCTGGGCGATCACTTGCTGCACCACTTCCTGCTCGCCGTCGATCCATTGCAGATCCGGGCGCGCCGACTGATAGAGGTGGTGCAAAAACGGCTCGTCGGTGGCCCGCGCAGGTCGCACCACCAATCCGTCTGCCGTCACATCTGCGTTGCTCGCCATGTTCACGCTCCCTAGAAACCGCTTTCCCTGACCCCCAGCGCCGCCAGCCGGCGCCAGGCCACGCCGAGTACCGACTCGCCCCTGCCCTGCAACACCACCACACCGCGCAACGGCTGAACCGGGGCTGGTGGCTGATCCAGCGTTGTCAATCGCGCGCCATATTGCGCCTGTACAGGCTCGGCTCGTTGCTGTTGATCACGGCGCACGGCAATCGGCCCGTGATGATCGGAGGTCAGCGCCTCCTGATCGACATAGGCCACGCCATTGGTATCGATTTCATCCAGTTTTACGCTGATCGCCGGATGCATCGGATCATCGGCGATGAACCGCCCGGTTGCACCCGGTTTGACCCGCCACAACTCGGCCTCGGCGATATAGCCGCGCAGGCGCAAACCATCCTCGACCACCCGCGCCAGCGCATCCTTGCTCGACAGCCAGCGCCCCGGCGTCAGATTCGGCAGCAGATCACGCACAGTGCCGGCATGGGGCGCGCGCAACAGCAGGCGCTCGCGTCGAGCGCTCAGACCACGATATTGCGCCACGGCTTCGGCGAGGCGTTGCTCGATGATACTGGCGTCGGCAGCGGTTTCGCTGCGACCGGCCTGTCGGCGCATCAGCAATTGCTGGATCTGGATTTCCCGACGGACGATGGCCTGCTGCGAATCGAGGTCCGGCGACTCCAGTTCGATCAGCACATCGCCCTGAGCGACTTTCTGGCCATCCGCGACCTTGACTGATTTGACTCGCGCCGCCACCGGCGCATGCAACGCACTGGCCCGGCCGCTCTCAAGCATCGTCGGCAGTTCCACCGCGCTGCGCCACGGCACAATCAGCACCAGCAGCAGACCAAGCACAGCCAGGCTGCTGAGCAGCACACGCGCACCGTGGGCCTGTTCGCGGCGGCTCCACCACTGGCGCCACTCATTCATGATTGGCAGGAAGATGAACCAGACCAGTTCCACCAGCATGAGGAAAATCCCCAACACCTTGAAGAACAGGTGATAGACCGCCAGCGCGATCCCGAAAAACAACGCCGCGCGCCACAACCACGAGCCATACCCCCAGATCAGCAAACGCCGTTGCATCTTCGGCGACCAAGGCTCCGGCGCCGGAGCGCCATAGCCGAACAAAAATTCGCGTAACCGCCAGCGACACAGGGCAAAGGCTCGCCCCTGAAGATTGTCGACCTCCCACAGATCACTGAGCAGAAAATAGCCATCAAAACGCATGAACGGGTTGAGGTTGACCACCAGCGTAGTGATCCACGTGGCGCTGGCGAGCATGAACGCTGCCGTGCGCCCAGGGCCATCGGGCAACAGCGACCAGGCCAGCAGCGCGATGCACGCCAGCAGCAGTTCCGCGAGTACCCCACCGGCACCGATCAGCAGCCGCGCACGCCGATCATTGACCCGCCAGGCATCGCTGACATCGGTGTAAAACATCGGCAGCAAGACCATGAACGCCACGCCCATGCTCTGCACCCGACACCCGGCACGCTTGGCCATGAATGCATGGCCGAACTCGTGGCACAGCTTGGCAAAGAACAACGCAACGCCGAACGCCAATGCGCCGCCAAGGCTGAACAGGTGCGGGAAAGTACCGACAAAGCGCTGCCAGTCCCGCGACACCAGAAACACTCCCAGACCCAGCGTCAGCGGCAAACCGTAGCGCAACACCCGCGGGCCGAAGCGCTCCAGCCAGGGCCAGGCGCGGTTGAGAAAGGCGTCCGGGCGCCACAGCGGAATACGGAAAAACAGGTATTGATGCAGCAGGATTTTCCACAGACTCTGGCGTTGCGCGAGGGCCTTGAGCGAGTAACTGGCACGCTGCTGATCGTCGAGGGCGCTGATCAGATCATGCCCGCGCAGAAATGTCAGCAGTTGCTCCAGCTCGACGCCGTCCAGCGGCAAGCCCGGTTCGCGGTTGGCGGCGCGCAGCACCTGTTCGGCATCGCCCAGCGACCAATGGCGCAGCAGACGCATCGCCGCCGTGCCGAGTTTGAAATAGCGACCGCGCACCGGATCGGCCAGGGTCCAGCGCGGTGAACCGTCCAGTGCCGGCGCCGCGGGCGACAGTTGCAGGTCGGCACGCAGGCTCGGCAGATTCATTTACAGGCCCACGCTCTGGCGCAGACCGGCCAGAGGGCGGCGCAGCAGGTACAAGGCCAGCGGGGCGCGATCACCGAAAATTTTTGCCGTGCCGCGCAGGCCGATACGCGGTGGCGCATCAGCAAAATTGGCATCCAGTCGATAAGCCAGTTGCCCGCCCGCCGTCGGTTGCGCCTCGTAAGCCGAGCGCTCCAGCGTGGCGAGGTGGCGCTGCAACGGATCGCTGTCGAGAAACAGCGCGACTTCGGCACCCGGCGCCAACGCAATCGCGTCGCCCACCGCCAGTTCGATGCGCAGTTCGGCTTGATTCGGGTCAGCGATTTCCATCAACCGCTCGCCGGTCTGCACCGGTCTGCCGGTCAGGCGCTCGGCATCGGCGAACACTGCAATGCCGTCACGCTCCGCGCGCACTTCGCTGCGCGCCAGCAACTCGCGGGCGTAATCGCGCTCGGCGCGTTTTTGCTCGGCACGGGCGGCGAGCAAATCGACCCTGGCACTGGATTCGGCATCGGCAAATGAACGTTGCGAGTTGGATTTCAGTTCCGCTTCCGCCACGCCCAAGGCACGCTCGGCCACATCGGCCTGGGCCTTGAGGGTGGTGCTTTCAAACCGCAGCAACAGGTCGCCGGTTTTCACCGGTTGATTGGGCTTGACCAGAAACTCGGCGATCACCCCGTCCAGCGGCGCCGCGACCACGCGCCCGCCCTGCGGCACCACCTCCGCCGGAGCCAATACCGACTGGCGCACCGGGATCAGCAACCCGAGCAACAGCAACGCCACCAACGCCACCTGACGCTTGCGCGTCCAGCGCAGGCGCCACGGTTTGCGCGGCTGCAGCGCCAGCCAGGCGTGACTGTAGGTGTCGCCCAGTTGCGACAGCAGCACTTGTTCGGAAGGATTCCACGGCACATCGCGGGCCAGCCACAGACCGCCGAACACCTCGCCCTGACGGTCGATCAGCGGCAGCCAGAACACCTGCGCCGCCGACAGCGAGCGCCAGTCGGCCTGAATCGACTCGGCAAGCAGTTGCGGGGTAATCACCCGCGCCTGCTTCAGCACATCCTGATGGAACAACTGCGTCACGGCTTGCTCGACAAACGCCACGAACGGCGCATTCGGCTCCACCGCGCTGACGCCGGTCACCGCCTGTACCTTGCCGGCGATCAGCAGCGCTGCATGACGAAAGCCGAACAACGACTGGCCGTCATTGACCAGACTGTAGGCCAGTTGCGAGGCATCGCGGGCGGCGCGGGTCTGGCGTTCGAGGTCAAGGAACCGCGCGAACACCTGCTCGGCAGCGCCGGCTACCGGGGCGTTCATTTAAGCTCCGCAAAGTGCGCCGTGCCGCTCATGCCGGCGAGCAAGCCCTTGGCTTCGGGAAGTGTGGCGACCAGCAAAAGTGTCTGGCTGCCTTCGTCGATGCGCGCACCGAGGCGTTTGACCGTGGCATCAAGCGGCTGGCCGGTTTCGTCGGGGACAAAGCTGAAGGTCTGGCCGGGTTTAAGCCTGGCCATCCAGCGCGACGGCACCAACAAGTGGATCTCCAGGGTGCGGTTATCCACCACGTCCAGCAGCGGCGCGCCGGCCGCCACGCTTTCGAAACGCTGGACCTTGCGCTCGACCACTTGCCCGTCGAATGGCGCGACCACGCTGCAGCGTTTGACCTGAACCTGATAAACCTGAGATTGCGCCTGGGTTTCGCTGACCTTGGCCTCGGCCCGCGCCACTTCGAAACGCCCGACGGAATTGAGCGCGGCCAACTGCCGGTTGTGCGCCAACTCCTCACCGGCACCGCGATTGGCAGCCTGCGCTGCATTGAGCTGAGCCTGATACGCCGAGCAATCGAACTTCGCCAGCACATCGCCCTTCTTGAACGACTCGCCCTCGCTGAACGGCAACTCGACAATCCGCCCCGACAGCTCGCTGGCCAGCGTCGCCTGATCCCGAGCTCGCAACACACCCCGCGCCTCACTGCTCGCCGTGGTTGCCGCAGGCGCTGCGTTATCCAGCAGCGGATCGTCTGGCCCGGGCGTTTGCGCCTGAACTGCACACGTAACAAAGGTCAATCCGATAACCCAACCGCGCAAACGCTGCATAACCGCTACTCCCTGACGGATGAGCGGAGTCTACGACAGCGGGGATTAGCGTCAAGCGAAAGGCCATCACTGTGCCGTTACGCTTGCTGTAATCCGACCGAAGCGCTATGGTCAACCCATCGAAAATATGACTTTGATGGAATATTCCATAACACTCATATTAGTGCCCATGAATTGGGATATCGAATACACCGACGAGTTCGGCAACTGGTGGGAAGAACTGACTGAGAGCGAGCAGAGTTCTGTGGCGGCAAGCGTCAAACTGCTTGGGCAATTCGGCCCAGGCCTGCGTTTTCCGCATAGCAGTGCAATCAATGGCGCGCGGCATGGTCATTTACGGGAATTGCGCGTCCAGCATGGCGGGCGACCGTATCGCGTGCTCTATGCGTTTGATCCAAGACGCTGCGCGTTGCTTTTGATCGGTGGAGATAAAACCGGTCAGGACCGCTGGTATGAACTCAACGTCCCGCTCGCCGATCGACTGTACGATGAGCATCTCGAAACATTGCGCAAAGAGGGTTGCAACAATGGCTAAGAAATTCGCCGACCTCGAAGCACGCATGACACCCGAAGCACGGGCGCTTGCCGATTCGATCTACGAACAACACATCAAGGAAATGCCGCTTAACGAACTGCGACAAGCCAAGGCCTTGAGCCAGGCCACGCTGGCTGAAATGCTGCACGTCAACCAAGCGGCCATCTCGAAAATGGAGCGCCGTACCGATATGTACATCAGCACGCTGCGCAACTATATCCGGGCAATGGGTGGCGAACTTGAAATCATCGCGACCTTTCCCGACGGGCAAATCAAAATCGAAAATTTCGCAGGCTGAACAGCCATAACCCGCTTCAACCTGTGAATCTTCCACTGTGCAATAGCCGTATAGTGGCCAATCGAATTCGCCGATTTGCTCCCTCAGGCGCAATCTCAGCGCCGCGCCACCTCCCCCACCGGATACACCGCCTCCCATCCCCCACCCAGCGCCTTGTACAACCCGACCATCGCCAGCGACACCCCGGTCGAGCTCTCCACCCACTGCTCCTGAGTCGCCAGCAACGCGCCTTGAACGGTGAGGACGTTGACGAAATCGACCACGCCTTCGACGTACTGCTGTTGTGCGGTGCGCAGGGCGATCTGGTTCTGCCGCACGGCTTCGGCGAGGCTGTCGCGGCGACGCTGGCTGGCGTTGTAGGCGGTCAACTGGTCGTCGATTTCATGCCAGGCGCGCAGCACGGTCTGCTGGTAGGCGATGGCCGCTTCCTGTTGCTGGGCCTCGCGCAGTTGCAACATGCCGCGCAGGCGTCCGCCGTCGAACAGCGGCAGGCTGAATTGCGGGCCGATACCGAACGCGCGCGAGCCCCAGGAGCCGAAGTCGCTCAGTTGCATCGCTTGCGAGCCGAGGTTGCCGGACAGGGTGATGCGCGGATAAAAATCGCCCTTGGCCACGCCGATGTTGGCGGTGGCGGCATGCAGGCGCGCCTCGGCCTGCCGGATGTCCGGCCGGCGTTCGGCCAGCTGCGACGGCAGGCCGATGGCGACTTGCAGCGGTGACTGCGGCACCGCGCCGTCTGTGGATAACTCCTTGGCCAGGGCCTGCGGCGGTTCGCCCATCAGCAGGCTGATCGCGTTGATCAATTGCGACTGACGCTGCTCGAGGGCCGGCAGGCGCGATTCGATGGCCGCGACCTGCGCGGCGGCTTCGGCGACGTCCAGATCGGTTGCCACACCATCGCTCAGGCGCAGTTGCGAAAGCTTGAGGCTGTGCCGGGCGACGTCGAGGTTCTGCTCGGTGACCGCGCGGGTGTTTTGCACGCCGCGCAGCTGGATGTAGTTCTGCGCGGTGTCGGCGAGCACCGCCAGAAGCACACCGCGACGGTCGTTTTCGGCGACTTCGAGGTTGGCATCGGCGGCTTCGGTTTCACGTCGCACGCGGCCCCAGAAATCCAGTTCCCAGGACGCGGAGAAACCGGCGTCCCACAAGTTGAAGGCGGAATCGCCGTTGTGCCCGGACGGGTCATTCAGGCCTTCGCCACTGTTGCGTTTACGCGCGTAGCTGCCGGTAGCGGCGGTGTTCGGGTAGCGATCCGCGGTGATCACCTGGCGCGCGGCACGGCTTTGTTGCAGGCGGCTGCTGGCCAGTTGCAGATCGAGGTTGCTGTTCATCGCCCGCTGGGTCAGGGCTGAGAGTTGCGGGTCGTGGAAAACCTCCCACCAGCGTTCGTTCAGCGGTTCGCTGACGGCTTGGCTGGGGGCGGATTTGGCGGGTTTGGCCCAGTCGGCGATCTTTGTGGCTTCGGGCTTGCGGAAGTCCGGGCCGACGGTGCAGGCGCTGAGGCCAATAGCGAGCAATGCACCGAGGGTGAGTTGCTGCCACTGGCCTCTTCGCGAGCAAGCCCGCTCCCACATTGGGTAATGCGTTCCCCCGGTGGGAGCGGGCTTGCTCGCGAAGGCGTCAGTTCTATCAACGCTGTTCATCGCTGAGTCACCTCGCGCTCCGCCGGCGCCGAGCTGCGAGTGTCAATACTCGCCTCCACCGACATGCCCACACGCAAACGCTCGGCCAACGGCTGACCCGGTTCAAGCACGATCTTCACCGGAATCCGCTGCACGACCTTGGTGAAGTTACCCGTGGCGTTGTCCGGTTTCACCGCGGCGAATGTCACGCCAGTCGCCGGGGCGATGCTTTCGACGCGACCGCTCAAGGCCTCGCCACCAAGGCTGTCGACGCGCACCTGCACGTGCTGGCCCGGCTGCACGTCCGTCAGTTGGGTTTCTTGAAAATTGGCGACCACATACGCCTGCTGCAACGGCACCACCGCCAGCAGCTTGCTGCCCGGCGTCACGTAGGCACCGACGCGCACAGCACGCTCGCCGATCATGCCGTCCTGCGGCGCGGTGATCCGGGTATACGACAGCTCGAAACTGGCAATTTCCAGCGCCGCTTGCGCGTGCTTCAGATTGCCTTCGGCAGCATCGCGCTGCGCGGTGAGAATCTCGACCTGCTTGCGTTCAGCCGCGAGCTTCGCGCTGGCGGTATCGAGCCGAGCGGTTGCCTGATCAATACGCGTGCGGGCCTGTTGCGCGTTCTGCACCGTGCCGGCACCTACACCGGCGAGGTGGTTGTAGCGATTGAGTTCCTGCTGGGCGAAGGCCATTTCTGCCTTGGCCGAGACCACCGAGGCCTGCGCCTGAGCAATCACCGAGGTCTGCCGCTCCAGCGTCGCCTTGGCGTTTTGCAACTGAGCGCGGGCGACCAGGGTTTGCGCATCGGCCGCTTCAGCGGCGGCGCGCAAATCGCGATCATCGATCAGCGCCAGCAACTGCCCGGCCTTGACCTGCTGGTTGTCTTCCACCAGCACTTCCTTGATGAATCCGGCCACGCGCGGCACCACCAGGGTGAAGTCGGCGGAAACAAACGCATCGTTGGTGTTTTGCTGGGTGCGCTTGCCGAACAGTCCCGGCACCGCCAGGTACAGCAACACGCCGACCGCCAGTGCGGCCGCCACGGCCACCGCGAGTTTTTGCTTTGCTTGAGTCGTCATAAAAACCTTCGGTATCAGTGAAGCAATCAGGTCGGCGCACGGGGCGGAAAGATCCGCGTCGGCAGCCAGAAAATCAGCAGGATCAGCGCCACCGCGACGCCGGCCATGCACACATAGAGATCGGACGAAGTCAGCACCACGGCCTGTTCGTGCAGGCGATGGGCGAGGCCCGGGTCGCTGCGATCGGCCAGCGGTGAGTTGCCGAGGTTGTCGATCAACATGGTCGAGTGGAAATGCAGGCGCGCGGTGGTCAGCGCCTCAATGACTCCGGTGGCGATCACCGCCGCCAGGCCTTTCACCGTGTTGAACCACGCCGAGGCGAACGGCCCGTCCTGCGGCTGGATGCTGCCGGTCGAGAGCATCAACAGCGGCAGCACCGACATTGGCTGACCGAAAATCTGCAGCCATTGCAGGACGTAGAAATTGTCGCGGATCCACTCCGAAGTCAGCAGCGAGCCGCCCAGGCAGGACAGGGTCAACATGCTCAAACCGATGCCGAGCACCCAGCGGCAATCGACCCAACGCAAGTTGCACAGCGCCGCCACCAGCGGCAGCGCGATCAACTGCGGCAACGCGGCGATCAGCATGATCGGCGCGGTCTGCACCGGGCGATAACCCTGGACCTGCGCCAAGTAGCTCGACGGAATCAGCACCACCGCCTGCAACACCACCAGCACCCCGGCCAGGGTCATCAGTGCAAACGACAGGTTGCGGATGCCGAGCATCTGCAACTTGAAAAACGGAATCGGCTGCGACCATTCATTGATCAGAAACGCCACCAGCAACAGCGAACCGGCGCCGAGCAAACCGCAGATCAGGCTCGACTCGAACCAGTCCAGCCGATTGCCCTGGAGCAAGCCGATCACCAGCATGCAGATCGCCGGGAAGCCCAGCAGCAGGCCCTTCCAGTTGAAGGTCTTGAGGCGCTCCAGGCGCAGCGGATCCTGCGGAATCCCCCAGGCCACCATCGCCATGGCGATCAGGCACGGCACGATGATTTGCCAGAACGTCCATTGCCAGCCGACATACTCACTCCACAGCCCGGCCAGCGGCGTGCCGAGTCCTGGGCCGAACGTCGCCGTCAACGCATAACCGGCCAAACCATAGAGCTTGAAGTTGGCCGGCAGAAAACGCAGGGCGACGGTCATCAGCATCGGCGGCAACGCGCCGCCGGCCAGACCTTGCAGGGTGCGCATCAGCAGCAGGCTTTCGTAATTCGGGGCGAATGGGCACAGCACGCCGAGCAGCGTAAAGACGCTGATCGCGCAGAGGGTAAAACGACGCAGTGAGAAGGTCACCGAGCACCAAGGGGCGAATGCCATCGCGGCGACCGAGGTCGCGGCGTAGCAGGACACCAGCCAGGTGCCTTCGTCATAACCGATGTTCAGCGCGCCCCGAATGTCGGCCAGTGCGACTTTGGTCACCATTTCGTTGAGGCCCGAGACCAGCACCGCCAGCAGCACACCAACCAGGCCGGCGATGATTCGCGCCCCGAACACCGGTGGCGCAGCCGCCGTCGCCGGACTGGCCGCAGCAATGGGCGCCGGAACCGACAGGGATGTCATGGATACACACTCCGGAAGGAAAAATACCGGAGCATTTTAGTAAGGCTTACTGCTGACGAAAATTGACTTATTGGCAGGTTATAAGTGCGCTCAGTGCAGCAATGAATATCCAATGTGGGAGCGGGCTTGCTCGCGAAAGCGGTGGGTCATTCACCCTATGCATTGCCTGACACGACGCCTTCGGGAGCAAGCCCCCCTCCCACATTGATTCGGTGTCAGGGCTGCGCGGCCAGCCACGTCTCGTCACAACACGCCTTGAGCGTTTCACGCAGCCAGCGGTGCGCCGGGTCCTTGTCGAAGCGCGGGTGCCAGGCCTGGGTCAGCATCAGCGTCGGCAACGGTATCGGCAGATTGAACGAACGCAGTTTCAGGCCCAGTCGGCGCACGCTGAGCAACGCTTCCTTGGGCACCGGCAGGATCAGGTCGGAATCGGGCAAGGCAAACATCGCCGCGTGGAAACTCGGAGCGATCACCGCCACCCGCCGCTCCAGACCCAGGGCGTTCAACGCGGTGTCGATGGGGCCGCGAGCAATGCCACGGCGCGACATGCTGATATGCGAGTAGCCGGCATAGCGCTCGGCGGTGACTTCGCCGTCGAGCAACGGATGATCCTCACGCACCAGACCGACGAAATGCGTGGAGAACAGGTTCTGCACTTTGACTTCCGGGGTTACCGGACGGGTGTTGCTGACACTCAGATCAATCCGACCTTCGCGCAGCGCTTCGTCGTCGCCATCGCCCTCGGGGACGAAGCGCAACTCGCAGTGTGGCGCCTGCTGGTCGAGGGTATCGAACAGCTTGCCGCCATATACGCCAATGAAAAAGTCGTTGGCGCGAATGCTGAAGCGCCGGCGCAGGGTGCCCAGATCCACGCTGTCGGCGGAGCGAAACAGCAGCGCCGCTTGCTCGACGACATCGCGCACCTGCTCGCGCAATTCGAGGGCTTTGGGGGTTGGCACCAGGCCGCGACCGGCGCGTACCAGGATCGGATCGCCGATCGCCTCGCGGATCCGCGTCAGAGTGCGGCTCATGGCGGCGGGGCTGAGGTTCATCCGCCGCGCGGCGCCGACCACACTGCCCTCGTCGAGCAAGGCGTCGAGGGCGACCAGAAGGTTCATGTCCGGGAGTTGCATGCTGAGCACTCTTGGCTGATCTGGATTGATCTGGGTGCAATGCTAGCAAACATCCTTCAAATTTGACGGCGGCTGAAAGGACGCCTTCGCGAGCAAGCCCGCTCCCACAGGGGAACGCATTCCAAAATGTGGGAGCGGGCTTGCTCGCGAAGGCGCCGGTCCTGCCAACACAAATCTCAGCGCTGCATGCCCCAACGCTTCACCGTCACCCGCTCCAGCGTATCGAACACCAGATTCTCCACCAACAACCCGATCAGAATCACCACCGCCAACCCGGCGAACACCTTGTCGGTGTACAGCTCATTGCGGTTCTGGAAGATGTACCAACCCAACCCGCCCTTGCCACTGGTAGCGCCGAACACCAGTTCGGCGGCGATCAGCGTGCGCCAGGCAAACGCCCAGCCGATTTTCAGCCCGGCGAGGATCGACGGCAGCGCAGCCGGAATCAGGATGAACAGCACAAAACGCATGCCCTTCAGCCCATAGTTGCGCCCGGCCATGCGCTGGGTTTCCGAGACCCCGAGAAAGCCTGCGTAAGTGTTCAGCGCCAGCGCCCACAACACCGAATGCACCAGCACGAAAATCAGGCTGTTCTGCCCCAGCCCGAACCAGAGCAAGGCCAGCGGCAGCAAGGCAATCGCCGGCAGCGGATTGAACATCGAGGTCAGGGTACTCAGCAGATCCCGGCCAAACTGGGTCGACACCGCCAACGTGGTCAGGGCGAACGCCAGCACGATGCCGATCAGGTAACCCTTGATCAGCACCACCAACGATATCCACACCTTGCCCAGCAACTCGCCGCTGAGCAGGCCGTCATACAGCGCATGACTGGTCTGCAGAAAACTCGGCAGCAGCAGGTCGTTGTTCTGCACCCGGGCGATCACTTCCCAGAGGATCGCCAGCAGAATCAGGATCACACTCTTACGCAACCAGCCCTGTTGCCACAGGCGTTGGCCCAGCGGCAGTTCGCGCTCGAGCGGCACGCTGTTCAATGGTTCAAGGACGGTTTCAAACTCTTGTCGTACAGACGATGGCTGGCTCATCGGGCAATCCTCCAGAACGCTCAATAAGCGATACGAATGTCGTTGAAGTCATGGTCACGCTCGGTTTCCGGCGACTGGCCCTCATCGAACAGCAAACGGTGAATGCGCCGCGCCGATTCCTGAAACGCCACGCCGCCGAGGCTTTGCAGATCGTATTGATGGCTGTGCACTTCAGCGCGCACCCGCCCCGGATGTGGCGACAGCAGCAGGATGCGATTGCCGACCACCAGCGCCTCTTCGATCGAGTGGGTGACGAACAGCAAGGTGAAGCGCACTTCTTCCCAGAGCAGCAGCAATTCTTCCTGCATCTTGCGCCGGGTCAGCGCATCCAGTGCGGCGAATGGCTCGTCCATCAGAAGGATTTTCGGCTGCATCGCCAACGCCCGGGCAATCGCCACCCGCGCCTTCATGCCGCCGGACAAAGTGTGGGGATAGGCGTCGGCGAATGCTGCCAGACCGACTTTTTCCAGGTAGTGCAGTGCACGTTCTTCGGCGTCTTTTTTGTTCAAGGTTCGCGAGGCCAGCAGCGGAAACATCACGTTCTGTTTGACGGTTTTCCACGGCGGCAGTTGATCGAATTCCTGGAACACCACGATCCGGTCCGGACCGGGTCCATCGACCCGCTGACCTTGCAGGCGAATCTCGCCTTCGCTCGGCGCAATGAAACCGGCGGCCGCCTTGAGCAAAGTCGACTTGCCGCAGCCGGACGGGCCAAGCAGCACGAAGCGATCCGCCGGATCGATTTCGAAACTGACCTGATGCGTGGCGCGCACCACCCGCTGCGGGGTGCGGTATTCGAGGCTGACGTTATCCACCGCCAGCAGCGCTTGCGTACTGGCGACCGGGTTGCTGGCCGCGTGGCCTTGCAAAGGGGCATTCATCTCGATCAGCTCCCCTGCAGCGGTTTGGCATCCTGGAAGAAGTAGTCCTTCCACGATTCCGGTTTGTTCTTGATCGCACCGACGCGGTAGAGGAATTCGGCCAGTGGATAGGTATTTTTCGGCGTGACGCTGAATTCGAATTGCGGGTTGTCGATGATTTTCAGCAGCTCGGCGCGGTCGATCTTGGCCTTGGTCACGCGGATGTAGGTGTCCGCCGCCGCGCCCTTATCGTTCTGCGCAAATTGCGCGGCTTCGGTCAGCGCTTCGACGAAGGCCTTGTAGGTTTTCGGGTTGTCGTTGCGGAATTTCTCGGTGGCGAACAGCACGGTTGGCGAGTTCGGGCCGAAGATGTCGTAGGAGTTGAGCACCACGTGCACGTTCGGGTTCTGCAGCGCCTGATCCTGGAACGGTGGGTTGGAGAAATGCCCGGTCAGCTCGGTGCCGCCGGCAATCAGCGCAGCGGTCGCATCCGGGTGCGGCACGGCGATGGTGTACTTGTCGAGGCGATTGAATTCCTTGTCACCCCACTGTTTGGCCGCCGCGTATTGGAGGAAGCGCGACTGCACCGACACGCCCACCGCCGGCACCGCAATGCGGTCCTTCTCGGTGAAATCGGCAATGGTTTTGACCTTGGGATTGTTGCTCACCAGGTAGTACGGGAAGTTGCCGAGCGAGGCGACTGCCTTGACGTTCTGCTTGCCGTGGGTGCGATCCCAGATGGTCAACAGCGGGCCGACGCCGGCACCGGCAATGTCGATGGAACCGGACAACAGCGCATCGTTGACCGCGGCGCCGCCCGAGAGCTGCGTCCAGTCGACCTTGATGTCGAGGCCTTCCTGCTTGCCGTACTTCTCGATCAGGCCCTGATCGCGCACCACATTGAGCAATAAATAGACAATCCCGAACTGTTCGGCGATGCGGATTTCACCTTCGGCGTGGGCCACGGCCGGCGCCACCAGGCTGCCGGCGATGAGACTGAAACCGAGGCCAATGGCCGCCGCCAGCGGTGCAAATGGAAGACGTTTGGACATGATCGAATCTCCGGCAAATCAGAAAGGCGCGTCGCCCTGAATGGTCGTGCGATACAGCTTGCGGCGCAGGTGCGCGGGGCAGCCGGCGGCGAGGTGGATCAGCGAACGATTGTCCCAGAACACCATGTCGTGGGGCTGCCACTGATGGCGGTAGATGTTTTGCGGCAGCACGCTGTGGGCGTAGAGCTCGGCCAGCAGGTGCTGGCTCTCGTCCTCCGGCAGACCGACGATGCGGGTGGTGAAGCCTTCGCTGACGAACAACGCCTTGCGGCCGTTTTCCGGGTGTGTGCGAACGATCGGATGCACCACTTCGGCGACCTGCGCCAGTTGTTCCGGGGTCAGGGTCGGGCGCCAGTTGCCCTCGAATTTGGTCTCGCTGTAACGCGCGGTGTAGGAGTGTGCGGCGGAGCGCCCTTCTACGGCTTTACGCAGCGCTTCGGGCAGGCTGTCCCAGGCTTTGTGCATGTCGGCAAACAAGGTGTCGCCGCCCTCGGACGGTAATTCCTGCGCATGCAGCATCGAGCCGAGACTCGGCAGCTCTTTATAGGAAAGGTCGGAGTGCCAGAACTTGCCGGCATCGCCGAGGCCGATGTTCTGGCCGTTCTCGACGATGTTGGAAACGATGAGGATTTCCGGGTGATTGGCCAGCAGGAACTGCTTGAGCACGTGAATCTGCAACACGCCGAAGCGACGGCTGAAATCGATCTGCTGTTGCGGGGTGATGCGCTGATCGCGGAACACCACCACGTGGTGATCCAGGTGCGCACGATGAATGCGCGCGAAGTCCTGATCGTTGACCGGCCGGGTCAGGTCCAGGCCGATGATCTCGGCACCGACGGCACCGCTGAACGGACGAATTTCAAAGGTTTGCGGCGCGGCAGTCGCGGCGCTTGGGGTGGCAGTAGCTGCGGACATCTTTCAATCTCCCACGCACGGCGCGCTCACAGGCGCGCACGTCGATCAGACACTCACGCTGGATTGCGTGTTGGTTCAGGTCGTGCGGCGCGCCGATTGGTCGGCAGGTACGCAGGTGGATGACTTTAAAGCTATAAGAACTGGAAATTAAATACCGTTAATGAATAACGATATGGCAGATGGTGAGGAATGGACTGGATGGTGAGTGACGATTTGTGTCACTTACTGACAGGGGTGTGGTGATTTTGCTGGCCCCTTCGCGAGCAAGCCCGCTCCCACATTTGATCTTCAGTGGACACAAGTTCTGTGTTCGACCGGGATCCACTGTGGGAGCGGGCTTGCTCGCGAAGGGGCCATGTGCCGCGCTGAAGACCTACCGCTCGTGCAGTGCCTCGGCCCGCGCCCGAATGATCGGCTTGAGCAGATAGCTCAACACCGATTTCTTGCCGGTGATGATATCCACCGACGCCACCATCCCCGGGATGATCAGCAACGGCTTTTCATCAGTGCCCAGGTGGCTGCGCTCGGTGCGCACCTTGATGATGTAGTAGGTGGTTTTCTTGTCTTCGTCGGTGATGGTGTCGGCACCGATCTGCTCCAGTTTGGCTTTCAGCCCGCCATAAATGGTGTAGTCGTACGCGGTGAATTTGACGATCGCTTCCTGCCCCGGGTGCAGGAACGCAATGTCCTGCGGACGGATCTTGGCTTCGACCAGCAAGGTGTCATCCAGCGGCACGATTTCCACCATGTCGCTGCCCGGCTGGATCACGCCGCCGATGGTGTTGACCAGCAACTTGTTGACGATCCCGCGTACCGGCGAGGTGACCAGCGTCCGGCTGACCCGGTCTTCCAGGGCCTTGCCGGTGGCCTGGGCCTTGTTCAGGTCGGTGCGGGCTTCGTTGAGCTGGGTCAGCGCATCGCTGCGAAATTTGCCGCGAGTCTCGTCGATCTTGCGCTGGACTTCCTTGATGGCCGATTCGGCGCGCGGGATCGCCAGCGTGGTGGCGTCGAGCTGACCACGGGTTTCGACTTCGGCACGCTTGAGCCGCAGCACTTCTACCGGCGATACGGCGCCCTGAGCCACCAGCGGCTCGGACATGTTGATTTCCTGACGTTGCAGGCCCAGTTGCTGGCGATACTGCGCCTGCTTGGAGCTGAACTCGCGCAGCTCTTGCTGACGCTGGATCAACTGCTCCTGCAAACCGCCGATCTCGTCGTGCAGTTGCTGACGACGACTGATGTACAACGATTCTTCGCTTTTCGCCTGGCCCGGCACGGCTTTGAGCACGTCTTCAGGGAAATTCAGCGGACGGTCATCGACCTCGGCGCTCAGACGCTCGACGCGCAGCAGCATCGACAGCCGATCAGCCTCGGTTTCGCCGACGTTGGAAGCAAATCGCGTGTCGTCCAGACGAATCAGCGGTGCGCCGGCCTCGACGATCTGACCTTCCTTGACGAACATTTCCGAGACGATCCCGCCCTCAAGGTTCTGGATTTTCTGGATCTTCGACGACGGAATCGCCTTGCCGTCGCCCTTGGTCACTTCGTCGATCACGGCGAAGTTGGCCCACAGCAGCAGGAACAGGAAGAAGCCGATGATTGCCCAGATGGTCAGGCGCACGACGCGCGGGGCGTCCTCGATCAGCGCCTTGTTGACCTCCGGCAGCGGCTGGCCCTGCAGCGAGGCAGAACCCTTGAAGTAGCGACGGATCGACTCTTTGACACCCGACTTAAGCAACACTGATCTGCCCCTTCTTCAACGCTTCCATCACGGCGGCTTTCGGGCCATCGGCGAGAATCTGTCCACGGTCGACCACCAGCAGGCGGTCGACCAGCGACAGCAGCGAGGCCCGGTGCGTCACCAGCACCACGGTCTTGTTTTCAACGACGGCGGCCAGGCGTTGCTTGAGGCGTTCTTCGCCGGTGTTGTCCATGGCGCTGGTCGGTTCGTCGAGCAGCAGGATCGGCGGATTGAGCAGCAGCGCCCGCGCCAGAGCAACGTTCTGCCGTTGGCCACCGGACAGGTTCTGCCCGCGCTCGCCGACTTGCAGCTCATAACCCTGCGGGTGCAGGCGGGCGAATTCGTGCACGCCGGCCAGTTCGGCGGCTTGCAGTACCAGCTCGTCTTCTACATAGCGCGCGCCGGAGACCAGGTTGTCACGCAGGGTGCCGGCCAGCAGCTGGATGTCCTGCGGCACGTAGCCGATGTTGTAGCGCAGCTCGCTGACGTCGATCTGGCGGATGTCGACGCCGTCCACCAGCAACGCGCCGTCGTCCGGCTGATACAGGCCCACCAGCAGTTTCGCCAGTGAGCTTTTGCCCGAACCGCTGCGACCGATGATGCCGATCTTCTCGCCGGGACGAATCACCAGGTTGATGTTCTTCAGCGCCGGGTTCTGCTGTTCCGGGTAGGTGAAGTTCAACTGACGGCACTCGATCGCGCCCTGCAACACCTTGCGGCTCAGCGGACGTTCTTCGAAATTGCGCTCCTGCGGCAGCTCCATCATCTGGTCGACGGAAGTCATGGTTACCCGTGCCTGCTGGTAGCGGGTCAACAGACCGGACAGCGACGCCAGCGGGCTGAGCGCGCGGCCGCTGAGCATGTAGCAGGCAATCAGACCGCCCATGCTCAGGTTGCCGGCGATGATCTGGTACACGCCGAAGACGATCATGATCACCCCGGCCAGTTGCTGGATCAGCAGGGTGATATTCATCGCCAGACCGGAGAGCATTTTCACCCGCAGTTCGAGGCGGCTGAGGGTGCCGATGGTCTGCTCCCACTGATACTGGCGTTCGCTTTCGGCGTTGTTGACCTTGACCGCGTCGAGGCCGGCGAGGGTTTCGATCAGGCTCGACTGACGCTCGGCACCGAGCGCCATGGTGCGTTCCATGGTCGCGACCAGCGGCTTCTGCAACGCGTAGCCGATCAGTAGCGCAATCGGGAACGCCAGCACCGGAATCCACACCAGATGCCCGCCGAGAATCGCGATGACGATGAAGATCAGGATGGTGAACGGCAGGTCGATCAGACTGGTCAGGGTCAGCGAGGCGAGGAAGTCGCGCAGGCTCTGAAACTCATGGATGTTCTGCGCGAAGCTGCCGACCCGCGCCGGGCGGTACTTCATGGCCATGCCGACGATACGCTCGAACAGCGTTGCGGAGATGATCAGGTCGGTTTTCTTGCCGGCCAGATCCAGGCACAGGCTGCGCAGGCTTTTGAGAATCAGGTCGAAGATGTAGGCACCGGTGATGCCCAGCGCCAGCACCCACAGGGTCGCTTCGGCCTGGTTCGGCACCACGCGGTCGTAGACGTTCATCACGAACAGCGGTGCGGCCATGGCGATGATGTTGATCAGGAAACTGGCGGCGATCGCATCGGCATACAGCCAGCGCGAGCGCTTGAGGGTGTCGCGGAACCACGAGCGCGCACGCGGGATCAGCGTGCCGTGGTTGACGTCGAATTTGTGCTGCGGCTGGGCGAAGAACACTTTGCCGGTGTAGTCGTCAGCCAGCAGTTCGCGGCTGACCACCGATTCGCCGCCGTCGCTTTCGCTGAGCAGCACCCGGGCTTCGTTGTCACCTTGCCAGCCGAGCAGGACGGCGCTGCGGCCATCCTTGAGCAGCAACAGCGCCGGCATGGCAATCGCCGGAATCTCTTCCAGCTTGCGTTGCAGCACCCGACCCTGCAGCCCGGCGCGAGCCGCTGCGCGGGGCAGCAACTCGACACTCAGGCGCTGCTTGGGCAACGGCAGGCCAGTGGTGAGCATCGCGGCACTGGCCGGCTTCTGGTGCAACATGCATAGAGCGAGCAAGCCATCCAGTAACGGATCGTCGTGCATCGCGCGCGGATCATGAATGAGTTGAACTCGACTGACTTCTGATTCCACGCTCGGCACTCTTGGCTAACAATTGAACAATGAAGGTTCTGCTCAATTCATACCCGGCAGTTGGACCTTCGGCTTCACATCGTTCTGCACGACGGATGCCAATGGTGCGACCACTCCCTGGCTCTTGAGCAACTCGCCCATGGTCGCCTTGATTCGATACTGAGTAAATAACTGAATGTTCTTGATCTCGGCCAGACGGCGCGAAGCGGTGAACAACTCGTTTTCGCTGTCGAGCAAATCGAGCAGGGTGCGCTCGCCGAGGCTGAACTGACGCTGGTAGGCGGTACGCACGGCGGTGCTGTGATCAACGTACTGCTGCGCGATCGGCACCTGCGCATTGGCGTTGTTCAGGGCGTTCCAGGCCAGGCCCAGTTCTTCGTTCAACTGACGCAGGGCGTTGTTGCGGATGTCCAGCGCCTGGTTCGACAGGTACGACTTGGATTCCAGATCGGCCTTGTTGCTGCCGCCCGAATACAGGTTGAAGCGCATGCGCAGCATCGCCTGCCACTCGTTGTTGTGGCCGTTCTGACCATCGAGATCGTTGTCGGCGGTGCGTCCCAGCTCGGCGTCGAAACGTGGGTAGAACGTCGACTTGGCGGTTTCGTACTGCTTCTCGGCAGCGGCGATATCGGACTCGGCCGAGCGCAGGATCGGGCTGTTTTCCAGCATCTGCGTACGGGCTTCATTGAGGTTGGCCGGCATCATCGCCATGAACGGCGCCGGGCGCTCCAACTGGTCAGGCATCTGGCCGACGGCACTGAGGAAGTTGGTCTCGGAGTCGGCGAGGTTGGTCTGTTCGGTGATCAGGTTGTTGCGGGCCTGAGCCATCCGCGCTTCAGCCTGATCAAGGTCAGCGCCGCTACCAACGCCGCGCTGGGTGCGTAGCTGGATCTGATCATAGATGCGCTGGTGGCTTTTGAGGTTTTCTTCGGCCAGACGCACGAATTCGCGGCGGGTCAGCACGTCCAGGTACACCTGGGCGACGGTCAGCGCGGTGCGCTCGGAAGTGCCGAGCAGCGAGTAGGCGCGGGAGTTGACGGTGGCTTGTTGACGCCCGACTTCGCTGGACGTGGCAAAACCGTCAAAAACCATTTGCGAGAGACGTAAACTTGACTCGCTGCGGTTCAAAGTTTCCCAGTGGTTGCCGCCACCGTTGGCGCGCGTGGTCACGCTGTCAGTGCCCTCACGGCCATAACCGCCCAGCAGATCTACCTTGGGCAGGTATCCACCTTTGGCTGCCTTTAACTGATAATCCGCGGCCAAACGACTGTTGACCCCCGCCTGGATTTCCGGATGGACATCCAGTGCCTGTTGCATGGCTTCTGGTAAGGATTGTGCTTGGACGAAAGAGGCGGCGAGGGCGAACGGTAGAGCCTTGAACAAGTGCAAACGCATGGTAAAGATTTCCCAGGACTTCTTGTCTTGAATCACAGCAAAACGTGCTGCTGCGTCGGATGATTGGCAACCGGAATGACCGTATGTCGGAAAGTTCAAAATAGGAACTGGATCACACGCTGAGGGACAGGTCGCCGCGGAAATATCAATGTGACATTAGTGGGGCGATTGTTTAGGATGGCACCCAGAAGGTCAATAGTTTGGCATAAAGTTAATAGCGAAAGAATCTAGCCAAATTATTGACGAAGAACAGCGTCAATCTTGATTCGCAAATTTTTAAAGTACGTCCAGACTGAATCGGCGCCGAAGCCATCAGGCTATGGAAGTCAACTGAACGTGACACCCGGAGAGTCTTCAATGAGCAGTGTTGTTGCCATCGTCAAAAGCATTGTCGGTCAGGTATTCGTGGTCTCCCCCGAGGGTGTACGCCGCGTGCTCGTTGAAGGCGATCGCCTGTTCGTCGGCGACCAGATCGATACCGGCCTCTCCGGCGCCGTGTCGCTGGAACTGGCGGATGGCCGCACCCTGGACCTGGGCCGTGAAACCCAGTGGAGCGCCAACGCGCCCGACTCCAGCACTGACCTGGCCGAGGCCACCGCGCAGGCCGCACCGTCCGTAGCCGAGCTGCAGCAGGCCATCGCCGCCGGTGCCGACCCGACCACCGCCCTTGAAGCCACCGCTGCCGGCGCTACCGCCGCAGGGACTGGCGGCGCGGCAGGCGGCGGCCACAGCTTCGTGATGCTCGATGCCACGGCTGGCCGCGTCGACCCGACCATCGGCTTCCCGACCGCGGGCATCAACGCCGGTGCACAAGCGGCACAGAACATCACCGGTGGCCAGACCACCGACACCACCACCAACGCCCTGCGTGAGTCGACTCTGAGCCTCAGCGCCACGCCGACCATCACCGAAGCCGGCGGCGTGCTGGTGTACACCGCGACCCTGACCCAGGCGCCGCTGACCGACCTGACCATCACTCTGTCCAACGGCTCGGTGATCGTAATTCCGGCCGGCTCCACCACCGGCACCGTCAACGTGCCGCTGGCACCGAACGACACCGTTTATAACGACCCGACCCAGATCAACGTGACCGTCACCGGCACCACCGGCGGCAACGGCATTACCGTGACCCCGCCGACCACCCCGGCGACGACTCAGGTCACCGACACCATCGACACCACCACCGTCACCCTGACCGCTGGCAACAGCGTCACCGAAGGCGGTCAGATCACCTATACCGCGACACTGACCAACCCGGCGCAGACACCGGTCACCGTCACCCTGTCCAACGGTTCGACCATCACCATCGAAGCCGGCCAGACCACCGGCACCGTCAACGTGCCAACCGCGCCGAATGACGTCTACAACAACGGCAGCACCGTCAGCACCACCATCACCGGTGCCACCGGCGGCAACTTCGAGAACCTGGTGCCGAACACGACGCCAGCCGTGACGAACATCGTCGATTCGCGCGACACCACCGGCCTGACCCTCACCGCCACCGGCAGCGTGGTCGAAGGTGGCCAGATCACCTACACCGCGACCCTGACCAATCCGGCACAGACCCCGGTCACCGTCACCCTGTCCAACGGTTCGACCATCACCATCGAAGCCGGCCAGACCACTGGCACGGTCAACGTGCCGACCGCGCCGAACGACGTCTACAACAACGGCGGCACCGTCAGCACCACGATTACCGGTGCGACCGGCGGCAACTTCGAGAATCTGGTGCCGAACACCACGCCGGCGACCACCACCGTCACCGACTCCATCGACACCACCAACCTGTCGCTGAGTGCCACCGGCACCGTCGCTGAAGGCGGCTCGATCGTTTATACCGCCACCCTGACCAACCCGGCCGGCACCCCGGTGACCGTGACGTTGAGCAATGGCTCCGTCATCACCATCGAGGCTGGCAAAACCACCGGCACTGTGACCGTTCCGGCGCCTGCGGATGACGTCTACAAAGACGCCGGCAAGGTCGAAGTCAGCATCACCGGCACCACCGGCGGCAATTTCGAGAACCTGGTGCCGAGCACCGTTCCGGCGGTCACCGAAGTCACCGACACCATCGATACCTCGACCGTCAAACTGACTGCCGATACCTCAGTCGCTGAGGGCGGCATCGTCACTTACACCGCCACCGTCGGTGCACCTGTGACCGGTTCGCCGGTTGTCGTGACCCTGGCCAATGGTCAGACCATCACCATCGAAGTCGGCAAAACCACCGGCACCGTGACCACCACCGCGCCGAACGATGCGTTGACCGGCAACCCACCGCTGACCAACGCCATCACCAATGTCAGTGGCGGTAACTACGAGAACCTCGTCGCCGATAAAACTCCGGTTTCGACCACCGTTACCGACACCGTCGACACCACCAACCTGTCGTTGAGCGCGACCGGTACCGTGGCTGAGGGCGGTTCGATCGTTTACACCGCGACGTTGACCAATGCTGCCGGCTCGCCGGTCACCGTGACCCTGAGCAACGGCGCCGTGATCACCATCGAAGCCGGTAAAACCACCGGCACCGTGACGGTTCCGGCGCCTGCGGATGACGTCTACAAAGATGCCGGCAAAGTCGAAGTCACCATCAACGGTGCAACCGGCGGCAACTTCGAAAATCTGGTGCCAAGCACTGTCCCTGCGGTCACCGAAGTGACCGATACCATCGACACTTCGACGGTCAAACTGTCCGCTGACACCTCCGTCGCCGAGGGTGGCACCGTCACTTACACCGCGACCGTTGGTGCGCCTGTGACGGGCTCGCCGGTTGTCGTGACTCTGGCCAACGGTCAGTCCATCACCATCGAAGTGGGTAAAACCACTGGCACCGTGACCACCACCGCACCGAACGACGTGCTCAACGGCCAGGCGCCGCTGAGCAACTCGATCACTGGCGTGAGCGGTGGCAACTACGAAAATCTGGTCGCCGACAAGACGCCGGTCAGCACCACCGTGACCGACACCGTCGACACCACCAACCTGACGTTGAGCGCCACTGGCTCCGTCGCTGAAGGCGGTTCGATTGTCTACACCGCGACCCTGACCAACCCGGCCGGCACCCCGGTGACCGTGACCCTGAGCAATGGCTCCGTCATCACCATCGAGGCCGGTAAGACCACCGGTACCGTGACCGTTCCGGCGCCTGCCGATGACGTCTACAAAGATGCCGGCAAAGTCGAAGTCAGCATTACCGGAACCAGCGGTGGCAATTTCGAGAACCTTGTTCCGAGCACCGTTCCGGCTGTCACCGAAGTCACTGACACCATCGATACTTCGACCGTCAAACTGACCGCTGATACTTCGGTCGCTGAAGGCGGCACTGTCACTTACACCGCTACGGTTGGTGCGCCGGTGACTGGCTCGCCGGTGGTTGTGACCTTGGCCAACGGTCAGACCATCACCATCGAAGTGGGCAAAACCACTGGCACCGTGACCACCACCGCGCCGAACGATGCGTTGAATGGTCATGAGCCACTGAGCAACGCGATCACTGACGTGAGCGGTGGCAACTACGAAAATCTCGTGGCCGACAAAACCCCTGTCAGCACCACCGTCACCGATACCGTCGACACCACCAACCTGTCGCTGACTGCGACCGGCACCGTGGCTGAAGGTGGCTCGATCATCTACACCGCGACCCTGACCAATCCGGCCGGCACGCCGGTAACCGTGACCCTGAGCAATGGCTCCGTCATCACCATCGAAGCGGGTAAAACCACCGGCACCGTGACCGTTCCGGCGCCAGCCGATGACGTCTACAAAGATGCCGGCAAGGTTGAGGTCAGCATTACCGGAACAACCGGCGGCAATTTCGAGAACCTGGTGCCGAGCACCGTCCCTGCGGTCACTGAAGTGACTGACACCATCGACACCTCGACCGTCAAGCTGACCGCCGATACCTCGGTGGCTGAAGGTGGCACCGTCACCTACACCGCCACCGTCGGTGCTCCGGTAACCGGCTCGCCTGTAGTCGTGACCTTGGCCAATGGTCAGAACATCACCATCGAAGTGGGCAAAACCACCGGCACCGTGACCACCACCGCGCCAAATGATGCGCTGAACGGTCACGAACCGCTGACCAACTCGATTACCGGCGTCACCGGTGGCAACTACGAAAATCTGGTCGCTGACAAAACCCCGGTTTCGACCACCGTTACCGACACCGTCGACACCACCGACCTGACGTTGAGCGCCACTGGCTCCGTTGCCGAAGGTGGTTCGATCGTTTACACCGCGACCTTGACCAATCCGGCCGGTACGCCGGTGACCGTGACCTTGTCGAACGGCTCGGTGATCACTATCGAAGCCGGTAAAACTACCGGCACCGTGACCGTTCCAGCACCAGCCGATGACGTTTACAAAGACGCTGGCAAGGTTGAAGTCACGATCAAAGACGCCGCAGGCGGCAATTTCGAGAACCTGGTGCCGAGCACCGTTCCGGCTGTTACCGAAGTTACCGATACCATCGATACGTCGACGGTCAAACTCACCGCCGACACTTCGGTCGCTGAGGGCGGGACTGTCACTTACACCGCCACCGTCGGTGCACCGGTAACCGGCTCGCCGGTTGTTGTGACCTTGGCGAACGGCCAGACCATCACTATCGAAGTCGGCAAAACCACCGGTACCGTCACCGCCACCGCACCGAACGATGCGCTGAATGGTCACGAGCCGCTGACCAACTCGATTACCGGCGTCACCGGTGGCAACTACGAAAATCTGGTCGCTGACAAAACCCCGGTTTCGACCACCGTTACCGACA
>NZ_JAFLXF010000019.1:0-131462 GCF_019891575.1 Pseudomonas sp. MIS38 | reverse complement strand
TGAAGATCCACTGTGGGAGCGGGCTTGCTCGCGAAGGCGGCGGGTCAGGCTAAATGGGTGTTGAATGTGCTGACGTCATCGCGAGCAGGCTAACTCCTACATGGGATCTGTGTTCAACACCCATGCTGTGTTCACTGAAGATCCACTGTGGGAGCGGGCTTGCTCGCGAAGGCGGCGGGTCAGGCTAAATGGGTGTTGAATGTGCTGACGTCATCGCGAGCAGGCTCACTCCTGCATGGGATCTGTGTTCAACACCCATGCTGTGTTCACTGAAAATCCACTGTGGGAGCGGGCTTGCTCGCGAAGGGGCCAGACCTGGCCGCAGCTTATTCCTTGACGCTCATGTATTCCTTCGCCCACAGAATGTAATCCTCAGGCTGGGTATAGGTGTGCGTCAGCTCGGTGGCGCTCAGGTCCGAGGCCTGGGTGAAGATCTGGCGTTGTTCGCGCAGGCTGTCGTAGGTCGCCTTGATCGCGGCGAAGTAGGCGCCGTGGCCGTCGATAGTCACGCGCACCCCGAGTTCGGCCAGGCGCTTGTCGTCGCGCAGCGCCGGGTTGCCGTAGGTCACCAGCATCAGCGGGACCGTCAGGTGTTCGGCGATTTGCTCGAGCTGATCGAAGTCCTGCACCCCGACCATGCAGATGCCATCGGCACCGGCGGCCTGGTACTGCTTGGTGCGGCTGATGATTTCCTGATTCGGCAGGATCCCGGCGTTGGTGCGGGCGATGATTGCCATTTCCGAATCGACCCGGGCTTCCAGCGCCGCGCGGATCTTGCCGACGCCTTCGGCGACCGAGATCAGGTCGGTGGACTTACGGCCGAATTGCGCCGGCAGCAGGGTGTCTTCGATGGTCAGGGCGGCGACGCCGGCGCGTTCCAGTTCGACGATGGTGCGCATCACGTTGAGGGCGTTGCCGTAACCGTGGTCGGCGTCGGCGATCACTGGCAACTGGGCAACGCGGCCGATGCGGGTGGCCTGTTCGGCGAATTCGCTGAGGGTGATCAGGGCAAAGTCGGGGGCGCCCAGCACCTGCAGCGAGGCCACGGAGCCGCCGAGGATCCCCACCTCAAAACCCAGGTCTGCGGCAATGCGCGCGGACATCGGGTCGAACACCGAGGCGGTGTGGTAGCAGGTGTCGGAAGCCAGCAATTGACGGAAGTTACGGCGCAAATCTTGATGGGAAAGCCTGGTCATACGAGTTCCACCAATACAAAGGAATGGAACGGCTTGAGCAAAGGTGTCAACGCCGAAGAATGAAAAGGCTATCACGCGAATGGGTCAAGGTTCATGACGAATTTGCGAGTGAGGCGTCGATGAAGGATCCAGCGGCTGAAAGGTTTCATCGGCAGTCAGCGGATTTTCAGTGGCTAAACCGCAGATCAGGCCGCTACCGCCTGTTGCTGTTGCCTGGGCAGCAGCACGGCGCGCACCGAATTGCCCGGTTGCAGTTGCAGGCGCTTGGCGGTGAGGCGATCGACCACCAGGGTATTGCCGACCAGACGACCGGGGGCCACGGTGATGCGGCAGTTCTCCAGGCGCCGGTTGTGGATCAGCCACAACGGTGCCTGATCGTCCGGCGTGCCGAGACTCAGGGTCAGCGCCAGGCTGTCGCGCACGGTACGAATGTTGCCGGTCGGTGCTTCGATCACCGGGCCACCGTCGAAGATGTCGATGTAGCCCTTATGCACAAAACCTTCTTCGCGCAGGATCTTCAGCGCGGGCTCGGTATTGGGATGCGCCTGGCCGATGGCCGCCTGTGCCTGTTCGGTGAGCATGCAGGTGTACAACGGCTGGCGCGGCATCAGTTCGGCGATGAACGACTTGTTGCCCAGACCCGACAAGTGGTCAGCATGGCTGAAGTCCATCTGGAAGAAATGCCGGCCCAGACTGTCCCAGAACGGCGAGCAGCCGAGTTCATCGGCACTGCCGCGCAGTTCGGCGATCATCTTCTCGCCAAACAGTTGCGGAAATTCGGCCACGAACAGCAGCCGCCCGAGCGACAGCAGCCGGCCATTGTTGCCATGGCGTTGCTCATGCTGAAGGAACAGCGAACACAGTTCCGACTGGCCGGTCAGCTCGTTATTGAGAAACAGTGTGGGGATCTGCCGCGAAATGCCCAGATCCGGTGCCGAACTCACGGTCAGGCCGACTCGGTAGTTGTACCACGGCTCGCGCAGGCCTACCGCGCCGGTCAGGGCGCTGACGCCGACCACCCGCAGGTCGTCATCTTCAAGCACGAACAGATAATCGGCGTCGGCCCGTTCCACTTGTCCGGAAAACGCGCGCTGGGCCCAACGCACCCGGTGGGCGAGGCGATCCTCATTGGCCGGGAGGGTGGTGAACCCCGGGCCGGCCTGATGCACCAGAGTCATCAGTGCTGGCAGGTCGCTGACTTTGACCGGACGGACGATCATGCGGTAACTCCTTGTACGCGCCGGTTCGGGCACTGTCGTTGGGTGTGCAGCCGGTGGCGGTTCACAGGGCTATCACCCTGATCGTGCTGCCATCGGTGACCTTCAGTGCGGCACACAGATCCGGCGTCAGCGACAGCGGTTGCTCAGGCTGGTAATCCAGTTCGGCGACGATGGCCCGGAAGCCATGCAGTGCGTCGTTGCTCAACAGATAACGGCCACGCGTGACGATCGGCGCTTGCTGGCGCACGGTGGCGGTCTGGCTGTGGGCGATCGAACGGATGTTTGCGGTGCGCGCATACAGGGTTGGGCCCGCATCGAACAGATCGATGTAGCTGTTGGTTTCAAAGCCTTCGCGTTCGAGGATGTCGAAGGCTTCCTGACCGTCCGGGTGAATCCGGCCGATACATTCCTGCGCTGCCGGAGGCAGCATCGGTACGTAAATCGGGTATTGCGGCATCAGTTCGGCGAGAAACGTGCGGCTTTGCAGACCGCACAGGCGCTCGGCCTCGACGTAGGGCAGGTCGAAGAAGTGTTTGCCCAGTGCGTCCCAGAACGGCGAATGACCGTTCTCGTCGCTGTAGCCGACGATTTCGGTGATCACCGCATCGGCGAAACGTTGCGCGTGGGCGGCGATGAACAGCAGCCGCGCCCGCGACAGCAATTCGGAAAAGGCGCTGCGCACCAGCGCGTTGTCGATGTGAAACCCGCGCAACAGCGTGTGTCCGCTGAGGTCGTGACACAGCGACAGCGCCGGCACCCCGTGCTCGATGTTCAGTTCCCGCGAAGCACTGGTGAAGTGGCGATTGCGCAAGCTGTAGAACGGTTCGTTGAAACCGGCCGTGGCGAGGATCTCCGAGCAACCGACCAGCCGTTGAGTGTCGAGGTCTTCCAGCACGAAGAAGTAGTTCTCCGGGCCTTGCGCCTGAATGTCGTTGTCGAACGAGGCACAGGAGCCGGCGATTTTTTCGCGCAGGCGTTCGCTGTCGTCAGGCAGCGACGTGACGCCGACCAGGCTGTCGCGGGCCAGCTGCTGCAATTGCGGCAGGTCGGTTGTCTCGACTGGGCGTAAGACCAGCATGGATGCACTCCTGTATCAAAGGGTTCGGTGATCCCACCGAACCTGACTATCACTGTCGGTTGCCACGCTTTAAAGCGGCGGTCGCCTGATTTGATGTCAGACGCCGCTCTTTTTCTTGTCAGCCATTGCTCGGGTCAGGCAGCGCTGTGCTGGCGCCGAGCTTGTTCAGGAAGAACAGGTACACCAGACCCAGCGCAATCCAGATCAGGCCGAGTTTCTGCGCATCGACGCCCATGTTGTACATGATGGCGGCGACGATGATGAAGCCGATCACCGGGCAGATCAGATGGCGTACGACCTGACCGGACTTCTGCCGACGCCAGTAGTAGTTGATCACTGTCAGGTGCAGCAGCATGAAACCGCTGAGGGCACCGAAGTTGACCAGCGAGGTCAGGGTGTCGACCGAATTGATGAACAGGTAGCAGATCACCAGCGACAGCACTGCCACCAGATAAATGCTCAGGTACGGGGTGTTGTGCTTCGGGTGCACCTTGGCCAGGACTTTCGGCAACTTGCCGTCGCGGGCCATGCCGAACAGCAGGCGCGACACTGCCGCTTGCGAGGTGATCGCCACCGCGACGCCCCAGGCCAGCGCGGTCGCCACCCCGGTCAGCGTCGCCAGCCAGCTGCCAGCGGCGATTTCGGCGATTTCATAGAATGCGGTGTCGGCGGACTTGAAACCCATGCCGGCAGCCAGATCGGTGGCGATCCAGGTCTGTACGACGAAAATCACGCCCATCACCACCAGAGTGATCAGTGCTGCGCGGCCGACGCTGCGGCCCGGATCGCCTTTGATTTCTTCGGCGAGGGTCGATATCGCATCGAAGCCAAGGAACGACAGCACCGCAATCGACACCGCTTGCATCAGCAGGGCGAAGTTGAACGTTTCCGGGTGATACAGCGGCGCCAGGGTCAGCTCGCCGTTGCCGCCGCCATTGTGCAGGGCGTTCCAGGCGTAGAACAGGAAGATTCCCAGTACCACCAGCTGCGCCAGCAGGAAGATGATGTTCATCCGTGCGGTGAAGGTGATCCCGCGCAGGTTGACGAACGTCGCGCTGACCAGAAACGCTAGAATGAAGCCGACCTTCGGAATGTCCGGGTACAGATGGTTCAGGGCCATCGCCGCGTAGACGTACAGCAGCGGTGGAATCAGCAGGTAGTCGAGCAGCATCAGCCAGCCGGCGATGAAGCCGACGTGTTGATTGAGGCCGCGTTGCGCGTAGGAATACACCGAACCGGCGACCGGAAACGCCTTGGCCATGCTGCCGTAGCTCAGCGCGGTGAACAGCATCGCGACCATGCCGATGATGTAGGCCAGCGGCACCATCCCGGGCGCCTCGGCATTCACGTAGCCATACACGCCGAAGGGGGCGATGGGGATCATGAAGATCATCCCGTACACCACCAGGTCGGTCAGTGTCAGGCTACGTTTCAACTCCTGTTTGTAGCCGAACTCTTCTATTTCCATGAAGCGCAACTCCTTGTCAGCCTATCCAGCGTTTTTAGTTGTTATGTCGATCCATCGTTACAGCGTCAGCAGTCTTGCAGCGTTCTTTACAGCAGTGGCGCCAGGCGCTCGGCCCACAGCGATACCGCCTCTGGGGTGCGCAGCAGATCGTTGCGCACCTCGATCAACACCGATTCCAGCCCCCGGGCATCGCCATGCACCGGCACGGTCATGTCGCCCAGCGGATCAACCCGGTACGGCTGGTTGCCCGCGACGTTCAGCGGGTGCTGGCCGAGGCCATCGATCACCCGTTGCGCATAGGCGCCGGCCTGACCGAACAGCACGCCGACTTCCAGCGGGCGCGGCTGGCCGTAATACACCGGGGTAAAACTGTGAATCCCCACTACCCGTACTGCTTGGCCTTGTGCAACGCGCTGGTCGATCAGGGTCTGCAGCCGGGCGTGAAACGGTTTGAACAGGGTCTGGCGCCGGTACTCGCGCGTGGCTTCGTCCAGCTCGCGGTTACCGGGCACCTGATAAATCTCGCTCTGCGCCGGAATGCTGTCGGGGGCATGCCGGGGCCGATTGAGGTCGATCAGCAGCCGTGAATAGTTGGCGCTCAACAGTGTCGCGCCGAGTGTCTCCGAGAGCTTTTCGGCCAGTTGCAGTGCGCCGATGTCCCAGGCGATGTGTTCGCGCGCGGCGGCATCGTCCAGGCCCAGATTGTTCAGGGCCTCGGGGATGTAGCGGCTGGCGTGCTCGCACACCAGAATCAACGGATGCGATGAATCTTCGCGGCTCAGGTTGTAGACCGGGCGGGTGTACAACCCCAGCTCGGCGGATTCAGTACAGGCGTGCATAGTGCTCACACAGGTCAGCGGGCGAGAGCTGTTCCGTCAGCGCCAGTTCCTCGGTTTTAAGGGCGTGGTAAGTGTCGAGCAACGGCTTGGGCAGCCATTGATTGAAGGCTGCACTGTCACGCAGGCAATCCAGCGCCTGGGCCAGCGAGGCGGGCAGGGCCACAATGCCCCGGGCCTTGCGTTGCTCGTCGTTGAGTGAATCGGGAACTTCATCGGTGATCGCGTTCAGCGCCAGACGCTGTTCGATGCCCAGCCGTCCGGCAATCAGCAGCGCGGCCATTGCCAGATGCGGCGAGGCGGTGGCGTCCATGGCGCGGAATTCCAGGTTGTACTGCGCCGCCACGGATTTGCCGCCCAGGCTCACGGTCGGACAAATGCGCAGCGCCGCTTCACGGTTCTGCTGCCCCAGACACGCATAGGACGCGCTCCAGTGGTGTGGCTGCAAACGCTCGTACGACACCGGTGTCGGCGCGGTGAACGCACACAGCGCCGGCAGGTAATGCAGGATCCCGGCGGCCCAATGCTGGCCGAGGGTCGACAGACCGTTGCTGGTGCCGGCGTCGTAGAGCAGTGGCAGACCTTGCAGGTCGAGCAGGCTGATGTGCAGGTGCACACCGTTGCACACCGCGTCGGCCTTGGTTTTCGGCGCGAAGCTGACGTCGAGGCCCATTTGCCGGGCGATTTCGCGGGTGATCTCGCGCACGTTGACCGCACGATCCGCCGCCGCCACGCCGAGGGTCGGCCGGCAGGTGATTTCGTATTGGTGCTTGCCGTATTCGGGCAGGAACATTTCCGGCTCGACACCGCCGGCGCGCAGGGCGCTCAGCAGCCAGCCGCCGAATTCGGCACCCTGACGCTGGGCTTCAAGGGAAAACGCCAGATGCTCGGCAAAACCGGCATGCAGGTTGAATTCGTGTTCGAACGCTGCGTTGACCTGCAAACCGAGGTCGTCGCGATAGCGCTCGATTTCATCGCGCAACAACGTGCGCGGGCAAGCGCTCCACGGCCGGCCATCGGTCTCGCGTATGTCGCCGTGGATGAAGTCCAGCGCCGGTGCTGCGGCGTCCGGGCCATTACCGACCGTCACGCGGCTGCTCAAATCCGGAATCAAACGCAAATCACCATAGGCGCCCCATGGGTTGGTCGAGGCGATGATGTCCTGAGGCGTCAGTGCGCTGTTGGCCGGTACCCAGCCGCACCCGGCCGCTTGATAATGCTCCAGCTGATCGGTGGGAAACGAGCGGCCACGGGTGATGCCGATCAGGTCGGTGGTGACGATGGTGGTCATCGGCAACGGCGTCAGGCGCTCGCTCATGGACGCATCTCCTGCAAGCGGCCGAGTACGGTTTGCGTGTCGCTGATCCAGCAGTAGCCCTTGATCGCGTTGAGGCAGGCGTCATGCCGCGCCGGGGTGTAGGTGGCGCAGGCGTCTTCGACCAGCGTCACCAGATAGCCACGGTCGGCGGCATCGCGCACGGCCATGTCGACGCACTGGTCGGTGACGATGCCGGCAATGATCAGGTGGCGGGTTTCGAGGTTGCGCAGTACGTAATCGATGTTGGTCGAGTTGAACACCCCGGACGAGGTTTTCGGCAACACGATTTCGTTTTCCACCGGGGTCAGGTCGTCGATGATCCGCGCCTGGGTGCTGCCCTTGGGCAAGTGCATGTCCGACAGTTTGTGATCCAGCGAGCGGTCGCGACCGTCGGCGGTCAGGCTTTCGATAATCGTATGCAGCACATTCTGCCGCACTTCGCGAAAGGCACTGAGCAAGCGGCGCTGGTTGGGCACCACCTGCATGTGCGCGCGGGTCAGGAAATACTCGGCGTCCGGGCCGTTCAGGTGCGGGTCGAACTGCGGTTCGAGCCAGGCACGCTGCATGTCCACCAGCAACAGAGCGGTGTGACCGGTGACGAACGGCAAATCCCGCGGCGAGCGGTGGGGAAGACTGAACATCCTTATTTATCCTCCAGCAGGTGGGTGTTGAAGTCGTTGCGCAGGGCGTCGATGCCTTCCAGGCGATCGGCCAGATCGGGGCTGCGCAGGGTCAGGCAGGCAATCAGCGCCTCGACCTGGGCCAGCGCCGGCACCATGGTGTCGAACGGTGAGGCCGATTCCACCGGGGCGCTGATGATCAGGTCCGCCAGTTCACGCAGCGGCGAGGCATAGATGTCGGTGAACAGCACCACCCGCGCGTTGTTGTTCTTCGCCGCCGAGGCCACCCGCAGGGCCTGGGACTGATAGCGCCGGTAATCAAACAGCAGCACCACGTCCTGGCGTTGCAGATCGAACAGGCGGTCGGGCAGTTGTGCGTTGTCTTCCAGGGCAAAACAGCCGGGTCGAAGCAGCCGCAAGTGGTTGAGCAGATAGTTGGCCATCAGGCTGCTGAAGCGCCCGCCGAAGCAGTAGATCTGGTGCCGGGTGTCGAGCAGCCAGTCGAGCAGAATGCGCACGTCTTCGGGTTGCGTCAGGGCCTGGGTTTCCACCAGCAGACGCTGGCTGTCGGCCAGATAATGGCCCCAGGCATCGTCCTTGTTCAGGTGCGAACGCGGCTGCAACAGGGTGCGCGGCGAGCGCAGACGGTGATCCATGTCGCTGAGCAGGGCGTCCTGAAACTCGGCGTAACCGCCGAATCCGAGCTTCTTCACCAGCCGCACGATGGTCGGATCGCTGACGCCGGCGTGTTCGGCCAGACGCGCCATCGGACCCAGGCCGTTGCGTGGATACTGGTCGAGCAGGGCGCGAATCACTTTGCGCTCCGACGGCGTCAGTTCCAGGCCGGGGTCGGTGATCAAGTCTCTGAGAGGGGGCATCCGGGCTCCTGCTGGATGAAGGGGGGGGTGTTGAATTCGTTTCACAATCCGTTAAAACAGTATTTATGTAACTCAGGTTACATGTCTAGTGAATTTTTAGCGTTGGCGATTCGACGTTTAAATAAGCTCACAACCCTGAGTAACAAGGGCTACACCTGAGTCTGTGCCTCTTGTAGTCCATTGCCTCCAGGCGTGTCAGACATTGCCGCTTTTTCTACTTCAGAGTACTGGGCTGGAGGTTCACGAGATCCCCTGAAGCGACCGGGTTACGGCACAATTGCCACAAGACCGGCGATTTGCCGCCGATTCAGCTGATGCTTATCGAGTGAAATCCTGTGCAGTCCACCCGTTTGACTTTGATTTGCCACGCGCGAACCGTCGCACAGAAATTGTCGCGCTTTCCTACGAACGAGCCTGTTGAAAATTCGCCATTCGCGATCGGCGCGTTGGCCGCGAAGTTCACCGGTGCCAGTCGTTTGTTGTGCGGGCCGGAATTGCGTACGCGCGAGACTGCCGAGTGGTTCGGTGCGGCGCCGCAAGTGGACGAAGCGCTGCGCGATTGCGATTTGGGGCGCTGGCACGGGCAAGCGATCAAGGATCTGCAAGTGCGCGAGGCCGAGGCCTTGCAGGCGTGGATCAATGATCCGCAGGCGGCACCGCATGGTGGCGAGTCGGTAATGCAGTTGAGCGAACGCGTGGCGGCATGGCTGACCAGTCTGCAAGGCGCATCGGGGCACATCGTCGCCGTCACCCATCCGTTTGTGGTGCGTGCGGCACTGATGCAGGTGTTACAGGGCGCGGCGTTCAACGCCGTTGATGTTGAACCGTTGTCCATGGTTGAGCTGCGGTTCAACGGCATCTGGCGGCTACGCTTGCTGGGTATCGATCTTGCGGGAGCACTTTGATGAAACGACTGCTGGTAATTGGCATCGGCGCCGGAAATCCCGACTACATCACGATGCAGGCGGTAAAGGCGCTGAATCAAGTCGACGTGTTCTTTCTGATGGACAAAGGCCCGAGCAAGGACAAACTGATCGATCTGCGGCGCGACATCTGTGCGCGCTACATCACCGATCCTGCGTATCGCTTCGTCGAATCCCACAGCCCCGAGCGCGCGCGCGGCGACGTGGACTACACCCGCGCGGTCGATGATCTGAATCGCGCCAAGCAAGAAACCTTCGAACAACTGATCAATGAAGAATTGGCTGACGAGCAGTGCGGCGGATTCCTCGTGTGGGGCGACCCGGCGTTGTACGACAGCACGATTCGTATCCTGCAGGCGATTCTGGCGTCAGGTCGCTGTGCTTTCGAGTTTGAAGTGATCCCCGGGATAACCAGCGTTCAGGCGTTGGCGGCGCAGCATAAAGTGCCGTTGAACAGCATTGGCCGGTCAATTGAAATCACCACTGGCCGGCGGCTGGCGGCGGGGCAGGTCAGCGACACCGACAGTCTGGTGGTGATGCTCGATGCGGAAGATTCCTACCACCATGTGGCGGATCAGCAGACCGAGATTTACTGGGGAGCCTACCTGGGCACACCGGATGAAATCCTGATCAGTGGCAAGCTCAAGGATGTGGCGGCCGAGATCGAGCGGGTGCGCAAGGCTGCCCGGGCTGAGCATGGGTGGATCATGGATACCTATCTGTTGCGTAAGCCGTAGGTTTATTGTGGCTGGACTGGCCTCTTCGCGAGCAAGCTCGCTCCCACAGGGGGGCCCATTTCAAATGTGGGAGCGAGCTTGCTCGCGAAGGGGTCATCACAGTCAACTCAAGAAATGGCCTTGACCCCACGCCCAAACCGCTCCCGATACACCGACGGCGGCACCCCGACCACGCTGCGAAATGCCACGCGAAAACTTTCCACCGAGCGATAACCGCAGCGCTGGGCGATCTGCTCGGTGTTGTGCACGCTGCTCTCCAGTAATTCCCGCGCCCGGGCCAGTCGCTCGTGTTGCAGCCACGCTTTGGGCGATTGCCCGCTGGCCTCGGTGAAACGGCGCAAAAAGGTGCGCTCGCTCATCGCCGCTTCGCTGGCCAGATCGCGCACTTCCAGCGGTTGGTGCAAGCGCTCGCGGGCCCACTGCATCACCCGCGACAAGTCGTTGCGCGGCGTCGCGCTGACCGGCGTCGGGATGAACTGTGCCTGACCGCCAGTGCGTTGCGGCGACATCACCAGACGCCGGGCCACTGAATTGGCGACCTGGGTGCCGAAGTCCCGTGCCAGCAGATGCAGGCAGGCATCGATCCCGGCGGCGCTGCCCGCCGAGGTGATCAACTGTCCGGAGTCGACGTAAAGCACATCCGGATTGACCGCGATCGCCGGGTAGCGTCGCGCCAGTTCATCGGTGTAGCGCCAGTGGGTGGTCGCACCGTGGCCGTCGAGCAAGCCACTGGCGGCCAGCACAAACACCCCTGAGCAAATTGACAGCAACCGCGCACCCTGGGCGTGGGCCTGTCGCAAGGCGTCGATCAGCGCCGGCGGCACCGGGGCCTCGCGGTCGCGCCAACCGGGAATGATGATGGTGCGCGCCTGCGCCAGCAGCTCCAGGCCGCCGTCGGCCAATACGTGAATCCCGCCCATGGCGCGCATCGGCCCTTGATCGACGGCGACGATGCGGTGCTCGTACCACGGGAAATCGAACTCCGGCCGGGGCAGGCCGAAAATCTCCACGGCGATGCCGAACTCGAAGGTACAGAGGCCGTCGTAGGCCAGAATCGCAACCAATCCAGGTAGTCAGGCATTTGGCGGAAAATTCCCGGTGAGTGTCTTGCGCGCCACTGTAGCGCCAAGTGCCGGCCCGATAAAGTCTGCTCACACCCCAACAGATGAAGGAGCCACACAACATGACCAGCCTGGTTCGCGACATTCCTGCCGCACCGTCGGCGATTGCCCTGATGCACTTCAGCAACCGTCTGACCTTTGAAACCGATTGTTCTGACGTGTACGGCAGCCAGGAGGCCGGTGAAGTCGATTTTGTCCTGGTCGATGTGCGCGGTCCTTTGGCGTTCGAGCGCGGTCACGTGCCGGGCGCGATCAACATTCCGACCCGCTTGCTGACCGCCGAAGGCCTGGCGGAGTATTCGACGAGCACGTTGTTCGTGGTCTATTGCGCCGGCCCGCACTGCAACGGCGCCAACAAGGCTGCGGTGAAACTGGCGGCGTTGGGTTACCCGGTCAAGGAGATGATCGGCGGCGTGACCGGCTGGCTGGATGAGGGTTTTTCGCTGAGTGTCGAACAGCCTGCCCGAGTTGTCATTGCCTGCGAATGCTGACAGGTTTTTCAGCCATTTCCTGAGCAGAATCGGAGTTTGTCCTACAGCCTTTGCACCATGTCGGCGCACTGTTGATCCCGGTCAACGCGTGCGCCGATTTTCTGTAAGTATTTGTCGCCTAAACACAATTTGCCCTGTGCGCGCCGCCATAGACTGCCGGCCACGTCGGTTTTTGCTGCTCAATGGCCATGACCGAACGCCAATCGAAAGCTGCCAATAAAAGCCTCCGCACACAGGAGTAATAAATGAAGAAGCTAGTGATGTTCGGTGCCCTGGCACTGTCGATGTTGTCCCTGACCGCAGTGGCCGAAGACGCCAAACCGATTCGTCTGGGGATCGAAGCCGCTTACCCGCCATTCTCGATGAAAACCGCTGATGGCAAACTCACCGGGTTCGACGTCGATATCGGCGATGCCCTGTGCAAACAGATGGACGTCAAATGCGTGTGGGTCGAGCAGGAGTTCGACGGCCTGATCCCGGCACTCAAAGTGAAGAAGATCGACGCGATCCTGTCCTCGATGACCATCACTGACGACCGCAAGAAAAACGTCGATTTCACCATCAAGTACTACCACACCCCGGCGCGCTTCGTGATGAAGGAAGGCTCCGGTGTCAAAGACCCGCTGACCGAGCTCAAGGGCAAGAAAGTCGGCGTGCTGCGCGCCAGTACCCACGACCGCTATGCCACCGACATGGCCAAGGACGCCGGGTTTGAAGTGGTGCGCTATGGCTCGCAACAGGAAGCCAACCTGGACATGAAATCCGGCCGTCTCGACGCGATGCTGGCGGACTCGGTCAACCTCAGCGACGGTTTCCTGAAGACCGACGCCGGTAAAGGCTTCGAATTCGTCGGCCCGACCTACGAAGACGCCAAGTACTTCGGCGGCGGTGCCGGGATTGCCGTACGCAAGGGCGATACCGAGCTGGCCGAGAAATTCAACAAGGCCATCACCGAAATCCGCGCCAATGGCGAGTACAAGAAAGTCCAGGACAAGTACTTCGACTTTGACGTGTACGGTCATTAATACGCTGTAGAAAAAAGTGGTCCCGTTTGCGCGGTGGCCACTTTTTTTGTGCTCTGATTCATAGGAGAACCCTGTAGGAGTGAGCCTGCTCGCGATAGCGGTTTAACATTCAGCCGCTTTAGTGCCTGACACACCGCTATCGCGAGCAGGCTCACTCCTACAGGGGATCTGCGTGATCCAGCCATTCAGGAGTTTTCCCATGCAACGCATCGACCATGTCCTGCCCTGGAGCCATCTGGGTAGCGAACGTTCCCTCAGCGTCTTCCGTTACGGCGCGGGCACTCGCAAGGTGTACATCCAGGCCAGTCTGCACGCCGACGAACTGCCGGGGATGCGCACCGCGTGGGAACTCAAACAACGCCTCAACGCGCTGGAACAGCAGGGCCGCCTGCAAGGTGTGATCGAGCTGGTACCGGTAGCCAACCCGATTGGCCTCGACCAGCATCTGCAAGGCAGCCACATGGGGCGCTTCGAGTTGGGCAGCGGGAAGAATTTCAACCGCGCGTTTGTTGAACTCAGTGCGCCGGTGGCGGCGCGAATCGGTGAGCAACTGGGCAGAGACGCTGAGGCCAACATCGCGCTGATCCGCCAGACCATGGGCCAGGTGCTCGATGAGTTGCCAGCCCCGGCCTCGCAACTGGAAGCACTGCACCGCTTGCTGTTGCGCCATGCCTGCGACGCCGACATCACCCTCGATCTGCATTGTGATTTCGACGCGGCGATTCACATTTACGCATTGCCACAACACTGGCCGCGCTGGCAATCGCTGGCGGCGCGACTGAAGGCCGGCGTGGCCTTGTTGTGCGAAGACTCCGGTGGCAGTTCGTTCGATGAATCGTGCTCATCGCCGTGGCTGCGTCTGGCCCGAGCGTTTCCGAGTGCGGCGATTCCCCCGGCGAACCTCGCCACCACCCTTGAACTGGGCAGCATGGGCGACACGCGGGTCGATCAGGCGCAGGCCAATTGTGAAGCGATTCTCGGCTTTCTCGCCGAGCAGGGTTTCATCAGCGGCGAATGGCCGGCGGCGCCGAGCGAATGCTGCGAAGGCATGCCGTTCGAAGGCACCGAATACCTGTTCGCGCCGCACCATGGCGTGGTCAGTTTCCTGCGCAATGCCGGGGAGTGGGTGGAGAAGGGCGATGCGCTGTTCGAAGTGGTGGATCCGTTGAATGACCGGCTGACCACCGTCCGCGCCGGCACCAGCGGCGTGCTGTTTGCGATTGATCGCGGGCGCTACACCCAGCCGGGGATCTGGCAGGCCAAGGTGGCGGGGCGTGAGCCGATTCGGGTGGGCAAGCTGATAAACGACTGACAGATTTCCTTGGATTTTCCGGCCTCATCGCGAGCAGGCTCACTCCTACATTTGGCATGCGTTGTCCCTGTAGGAGTGAGCCTGCTCGCGATAGCGGTCTCGCCAGCACCACAATCTTCAGAGAGTGTTAGGCTCACCGACGAACCCGACACTCCGCGAAGGAAGGCTCTATGTTGAAGGCGTTTGCCCTGTTAACCCTGCTGGCGTCAAGCGCCGTCCACGCGCAAACCACGCTGCAAAGCGACTTGCCACTGAAATACATCGAACAGGTTCACCCGGACGCGAACACCCGGCCGCTGGTGATTTTTCTGCACGGCTACGGCAGTAACGAAGCCGATCTGATCGGTATGAAGTTTCAACTGCCGGCACAGTACAACTACCTCTCGGTGCAGGCGCCGCTGGCGTTGGGCGAAGGGCGTTTCCAGTGGTTTCGCAAAAAAGGCGAAGGCGCCTACAACGGTGAGACCGATGATCTGAAGGCCAGCGGTCAGAAACTGCGGGAGTTTGTCGCCCAGGCGGCGAAGAAATATCACGCCAGCCCGGACAAGGTGTACCTGATCGGCTTCAGCCAGGGCGCGATGATGACGTACGAGGTGGGCTTGCGTCCGCCCGTGGCGGTCGGTGGCATCGCGGCGTTGAGCGGACGCCTGTTGCCGGTATTGAAAACCGAGCTCCAGGCGCAGCAACAACCGTTGCCGCTGAAGATCTTCATCGGCCATGGCACCGCCGATGATCGGGTGCCGTACCGCGACGGCACTGCGGCCAATGCGCTGCTGCAAAAACTTGCCTACAAACCCGAGTTTCACGCCTATCCCGGCGTCGGCCACAGCATCAGTGCGGCCGAGCTGCGCGACTTGAATGCCTGGCTGCAGCAGCTCAATCCGTAAGGATCACTTGTCCTTGAGGATGGTTTTCACCAGCGCATCGTGACCGCTCTTGTCGCTGGCCCGGGAAATCACCTGGACCAGCGCCATGCGCTTGCCGGACGCGGCGAGCAGGGTGGTATTGAGGGTCTGGCCGCCGCCCTGAGTGGCGGTGCTGTCGACCTGACGCACGCCGAGGCCGCTGCTTTTCTGGGTCAGGCTTTTTTCGCTGAGCTTGTTGAAGTCCGGCAGGGCCTTGCGCTGGTCATCGATGAAACTCGCCAGGCTGCCATCGAGAAATTCGTTGTCGTTGTCCTTGACGCTGGCGCCGCCGGCGATCTGGTTTTCCGCGGCGATGACCACAGTCTTGGTCGCCTGATTGGTGTACATCGTGCCCTTGGCACCGGTTGGCCCGGCCGGCAGCGGGTCGGCGGTGAAGCCTTTGGGCAGGACGAAGGTGAACTTGCCGTCGAGCATCGATACGTTGTTGGTCGAGGCTTTTTCCTTGGGCTTGGCTGCCTGGGCGTTGAGGGCGCCGAAACCGGCGACCGCCGCCAGCAACAGGACGACGGCTTTCTTGCTGAGCAATGACATGTGAATCTCCGAGGGATGGTCGCGCCAGGGCGGCGATGATCCCACGGAGCATGCCTGGCATTCCAGCGCGGTTTGTCAGGCTGCCTCAGCCTTGAGGTTGTGGGCTTTTGGCGGGAGTCGGTCGGGCCAGCAACTTGCGGGTGACCCCGAGCATCGCCACCGACACCGCGACACCGACGATGAATCCGCTGAGGCCGAGACTCGGCAGGGTCAGCGCCGTCACCAGACAAAATGCCGAGAACGAGTACATGCCGGTCGCCGTCGCCCGCAGCAATGCCGCGGTAAACGCTGGGCCACGGGTCTGCTGAGAGAATACCGCCATCACACTGCCGAGCACCGGGAACACCGCGAGCAAGCCGCTCCAGCGCTCGCCCACAGTACTCGCGAGCATGGTCACCAGCAGCGTCAGCGCCGCACCGGCAATCATCCGCCAGAGCAGTTTGTCCGACTTCGGCGCCGGGCCGTTCAGTACCGGCTGCACGTCGGGAAACAGGTACGGCGCGGCGAGCAGGGCAATCGCCGCCGCAGCGATCGAGAACGTCAGGGACGACGGAATCAGCGACAACATTAGCGCCAGCACCGCCCACACCGTCAGGGAAATCGTCAGCGCCAACGGCCAGTTCGCCCGCTGCGCCACCTGCGCGTAGGTAATGCAGAAGGCGATCATGGCGAACATCGCCGACAGCGCCGCCACCGCCGATTGCGCGGCAAACTGCGGCCCCTGTTCGATGGCGAGGAAAAACAGAATCGGCCCGACCACCACCGGCAACCCCGACAGCCAACCGGCCACGCTCGGCCCCCAGCGCTTGCCGGCGAGAGAAATCAGCAGTAGAAAACCGGGGATCAGCAGTAATTTGAGGATCAGCACGCGGGAGGCCTCCGGGGATGGAACGGCCAAGGTAACCGATTGCTGCATTGATCGACAATTTTTGTATACAAAGTCTGCGAGTGATATCCGCTATGCTCTGAAGATCAGGGTTTACCGGAGTCGATGCCGCGATGAGCAAACCATCGAAGTTGCTGCGTGGGTGCTGTGGCATCGGCTTGTGGGCGTTGTTGCTGACGCCGACCTGGGCCAATTGGCAGGACGCCGTGCCCGGCGCGCAAATCATCGGCACCGGTGATTTCAGTGTGTTCGGCTTTGACGTCTACAACGCCCGGTTGTGGAGTGCGGCACGCCCGTTGTCCACCGAACAGCCCTTCGCCCTGGAGCTGATCTATCGGCGCAAGATCTCCCGCGATGATCTGGTGCAGGCCAGCGTCGATGAAATCAAACGCCTGGCAGGCTCGGGCGTCAGTCCCGCGCAACTGGCCAGGTGGCAAGGGCAAATGGAGCAATCGTTCGTCGATGTGCAGGCTGGCACACGGATTACAGGCGTGTATCTACCAGGGCAGGGCGCACGGTTTTTTGTCGGTCAGCAGTTGCAGCATGAAATCGATGATCCGCAATTTGCCCGGGCGTTTTTCGATATCTGGCTGGATCCGCGTACGCGCAATCCCGAACTGCGTGAGCAACTGTTGGGCATGAGCCGATAGAGTTTTTGTTCTTCAAGGCGCTGACTGAAACCTCTAAGCTGCGTCTTTCGAACTTGTTTCTGGATGTGTGCGTGAAATTCAGCTTACCCAAAATCGCCACCGCGCCGTTCTGCCCGCCGGAGGTGGCCGGCAGTGTCGCGGTGGATCCGAGCGCTTCGTTCTTCAAACGCGTGCTGCGTTTTGCCGGGCCTGGCTTGCTGGTGTCGATCGGCTACATGGACCCGGGCAACTGGGCGACCGCGATCGAGGCCGGTTCGCGTTTTGGTTACAGCCTGCTGTTCGTGGTGTTGCTCGCAAGTCTGGCGGGAATGGTCGCGCAGTGCCTGTGCTCGCGGCTGGGCATCGCCACCGGTCGCGATCTGGCGCAATTGTCCCGCGAGCGCTACAGCACCCCGACCGCACGCCTGCAATGGGTGCTGGCGGAAATCTCGATCATCGCCACTGATCTGGCCGAAGTGCTCGGCTGCGCCTTGGCCTTTCATTTATTGCTGGGTTGTTCGCTGACCTTCGGCATTGCCCTGACCGCCTTCGACACGCTGCTGGTACTGGCCTTGCAGAACCGTGGCTTCCGTCGGCTGGAGGCGATCATGCTGGTGCTGGTGGCGACCATCGGCGTGTGTTTCTTCGTTGAACTGGTGCTGATCAAACCCTACTGGCCGGATGTGTTCGCCGGTTTCAAACCGTCGCTCTCGGCGATCAGCGATGCCGCACCGCTGTATCTGGCGATCGGTATTCTCGGCGCGACGGTGATGCCGCATAACCTCTACCTGCACACTTCGATCGTGCAGACGCGGATGATCGGCAAGGACCTGGCCAGCAAGCAGGACGCGGTCAACCTGGCGCGCATCGACACTATCGGCTCGCTGGCGCTGGCGCTGCTGGTCAACGCGGCGATCCTGATTCTGGCGGCGGCTGCGTTTCACCAGTCCGGGCATACCGACGTGGTCGACATTCAGGACGCCTACCACCTGCTCGACCCGCTGGTCGGCGGCGCGCTGGCCAGTGTGCTGTTCGGCGTGGCGTTGCTGGCGTCGGGGCAGAGCTCGACGTTCACCGGGACCATCGCCGGACAGGTGATCATGGAGGGTTATCTGAACCTGCGGATTCCCTGCTGGCAGCGGCGTTTGATCACCCGTGGGCTGGCGCTGATCCCGGCGTTCATCGGCGTGTGGCTGATGGGCGATAACGCGGTGGGCAAGTTGCTGGTGTTGAGTCAGGTGGTGCTCAGCCTGCAACTGCCATTTGCGCTGTACCCGCTGATCCGCATGACCAGCGACAAGCAACTGATGGGGCCGTTTGTGAACCGGCTGCCGACCCGGGTGCTGGCGTGGGGCTTGTTTGCGGTGATCAGTGGCGCGAATGCCTGGTTGATTTTGCAGATGGTGGTGTGAGCCCTGGTTTTTCTGTTGCCTGAGCTGGCCCCTTCGCGAGCAAGCCCGCTCCCACCCTGGAATGCATTCCCCTGTGGGAGCGGGCTTGCTCGCGAAGAGGGAGGTCCATTCAAAGAAGATTTTGAATGGGCAAAAAAACACCCGGTGCAACGCAAGTCGCACCGGGTTTTTTGTTGCCAGCGAGTAGCGGATGTCGTGGATCCGCCGCCCGCTGTGAACTCGGGGGTTAAGCGCGTTCCAGCGCCAGCGCCACACCCTGACCGCCGCCGATGCACAGGGTCGCCAGACCTTTTTTCGCATCACGCTTGATCATTTCGTGCAGCAGCGTCACCAGCACGCGGCAGCCCGACGCACCGATCGGGTGACCGAGGGCGATGGCGCCGCCGTTGACGTTGACCTTGTCCAGATCCCATTGCAGATCCTTGGCCACTGCCAGCGATTGCGCGGCGAACGCTTCGTTGGCCTCGATCAGGTCCAGTTGGCCGATGTTCCAGCCAGCCTTGTCCAGGCAGCGACGGGTGGCCGAGACCGGGCCGATGCCCATGATCGCCGGGTCAACACCGGCGTTGGCATACGCGGCGATTTTTGCCAGTACCGGCAGGCCCAGGGCCTTGGCTTTCTCGGCGCTCATCAGGATGACTGCGGCGGCGCCATCGTTCAGCGACGAAGCGTTGCCGGCGGTGACACTGCCGTCCTTCTTGAACGCCGGACGCAGTTTCGCCAGGGATTCGGCGGTGGTGTCGCCGCGTGGTTGTTCGTCGACCTTGAACGCTACCGGATCGCCTTTGCGCTGCGGGATCAGGATCGGGGTGATCTCATCGACAAAGCGTCCGGCCTCAATGGCCGCAGCGGCTTTGCGCTGCGAGGCGGCGGCGAAGGCGTCCTGCTGTTCGCGGCTGATCTCATATTTATCGACCAGATTCTCGGCAGTGATGCCCATGTGGTAATCGTTGAACGCATCCCACAGGCCATCGCTGATCATGGTGTCGACGATTTGCGCGTGACCCATGCGCAGGCCGGTGCGTGCGCCCGGCATCACATAGTTGGACAGGCTCATGTTCTCCTGACCGCCGGCGATGATCACCTCGGCGTCGCCGCAACGGATCGCTTGTGCGCCCAGGTGCAGGGCTTTCAGGCCCGAGCCGCAGACCTTGTTCAGGGTCATGGCCGGCACGGCGTGGGGCAGGCCGGCCTTGATCGCGGCCTGACGCGCCGGGTTCTGGCCGGCGCCAGCGGTCAGCACCTGGCCCATGATCACTTCATCGACCTGCGCACCGTCCAGACCGGTCTGTTCGAGCAGCTGGCGAATCACCGCAGCGCCCAGATCCACGGCGGACACGCTGGCCAGCGAACCCTGGAAACTGCCGATCGCGGTGCGGGTGGCGGCAACAATTACGACGTCTTGCATTTTCGAATTCCTCACTGGGCAGCGAACTGCATTTCCGGTACGTGATCCGGGACGATCAGTTTACCAGCGGTTTTGGCGACGATTTCCTCGACGCTGACGCCAGGTGCGCGTTCCTTGAGGACAAAAGCGCCATTTTCGATTTCCAGATAGGCGAGGTCGGTCAGCACGCGCTTGATGCAGCCGGCGCCGGTCAGCGGCAGGCTGCACCTGGCCAACAGTTTGGACTCACCGTCCTTGGAGGCGTGGGTCATGATCACGATGATGTTGTCGGCACCGGCCACCAGATCCATCGCGCCGCCCATGCCCTTGACCAGTTTGCCGGGAATCATCCACGAGGCGATGTTGCCTTCGACGTCGACTTCGAACGCGCCGAGTACGGTCAGGTCGACATGCCCGCCGCGGATCATCGCGAAGGATTCGGCGGAGTTGAAAATCGATGCGCCGATGCGCGCGGTCACGGTCTGTTTGCCGGCGTTGATCATGTCGGCATCAATGGTGTCTTCCGTCGGAAACGGGCCCATGCCGAGCAGGCCGTTTTCCGATTGCAGCATGACTTCCATGCCGTCGGGAATGTAGTTGGCGACCAGGGTCGGAATGCCGATGCCGAGGTTCACGTAGTAGCCGTCCTGCATTTCGCGGGCGACGCGCTGAGCCATTTGTTCGCGGGTAAGTGCCATGTTTTTATTCTCCGTCAGCCTGGATTATTTGCGGATGGTGCGCTGTTCGATGCGCTTTTCGAACGTGCCGCAAATGACCCGGTCGACGTAGATGCCGGGGGTGTGGATCTGCGACGGATCCAGCTCGCCGGGCTCGACGATTTCTTCGACTTCGACCACGGTGATCTTGCCGGCGGTGGCCGCCAGCGGGTTGAAGTTCTGCGCGGTGTGACGGTAGACGACGTTACCGAAATGGTCGGCTTTCCAGCCTTTGACGATGGCGAAGTCGCCGGTGATGGACTCTTCCATCAGGTACTTGCGCCCGTTGAATTCACGCACTTCCTTGCCTTCGGCGACCGGGGTGCCGACGCCGGTGGCGGTGAAGAAGGCCGGGATGCCGGCGCCGCCTGCGCGCATTTTCTCGGCGAGGGTGCCTTGCGGGGTCAGGATGACTTCGATGTCGCCCTTGAGCAGTTGCTCTTCGAACAGTTTGTTTTCGCCGACGTAGGAGGCGATGACTTTGCTGATCTGGCGGTCGGTCAGCAGCACACCGAGGCCGAAACCGTCGACGCCGCAGTTGTTGGAAACCACGGTGAGGTCGCGGGTGCCCTTGCGCTTGATCTCGGCGATCAGGTTTTCCGGAATGCCGCACAGGCCGAAGCCGCCGGCGATCACGGTCATGCCGTCTTCAAGACCGGCCAGAGCTTCCTCGTAGGAACTCACGCGCTTGTCGAAACCTGCCATATGCACCTCTTTTATTGTTTGTCGGGCGGCTGGCTAGCCGAATGACTGGAGTGTCTCGCTGCAGGATATATTTGTTAAGTTGATTTTTAAGGTTGATTGATTGATAAAGCTCAACAATTGACTGATTGCAGATACGGAAGCATAGCGCTCATGACCATCAAACAGATCCGCGCCTTCCTCGCCGTGGCCCAGAGCCTGAGCTTCGCTGTGGCCTGTGAGCGCCTGCACCTGTCGCAATCGGCACTGAGCCTGACCATCAAGGCGCTGGAGGAGGGGCTGGGCGGGCGGTTGTTCAGTCGCAACACGCGCAATGTGGCGCTGACCGCCGAGGGCGAATCGCTGCTGCCGCTGGCCCGGCGCCTGATCGCCGACTGGGATAACGCTGAAGACGAAATGCGTCAGCGCTTCAGCCTGCAACGCGGGCGGGTGACGCTGGCGGCGATGCCATCGTTTGCCGGCAACCTGCTGCCGCCGATCCTCAAGACCTTTCGCGCGCGCTATCCGAACGTCAACGTCACGGTCAACGACGTGATCAACGAGCAAGTGCTGGAAATGGTTCGCGACCGCCATGTGGAACTGGGTGTCGCGTTCGAACCGATGCAGAACACCTCGCTGACGTTCACCCCGTTGTACATGGACCGCTTTGTCGCGGTGGTGCCGCAAGATTCAGCGCTGGCCAGGCTTGGCGAAATCGACTGGCAGACCTTGCTGCAGGAACCGTTCATCACCCTGCAACGGCCGTCGACAGTGCGGGTGATGCTCGAAGAGCACTTGCAGGCCCGGGGCATGAAACTGCCGGTGGAATTCGAGAGTCATCAACTGGCGACCGTCGGGCGCATGGTCGCCAGTGGCCTGGGGGTGAGTGCGGTGCCAGCGTTGTGCGCCGACCAGATGCTGGAGCTGGGCGCGCATTGCCTGACCTTGAATGATTCAGTGGAGCGGGCGATTGGTGTGCTCACGGAGCCGGGCAATGAGCTGTCGGCAGCGGCGCAGGCACTGTTCGATATTCTCAAAGCCGAACATTGATCCTGTGGGAGCGGGCTTGCTCGCGAAGGCGGGGTATCAGTCGAGGAAAGTCTTGGCTGAAAGGACGCTATCGCGAGCAGGCTCGCTCCTACAGGGGATTTCGCGAGTCAGGAAGTCAAGCGTTGCACCAGCAACGGCAGCAGCTGTTCGCATGACGCCTCGATCTTCAGATCCAGCAGATCATCGGCGCGAGTCTTGCCCAGATTGATCGCCAGCAACGGCTTGCCCCGATCGGCGATCACCCGGCACAGACGAAACGCCGAATAGGCCATCAGCGACGAGCCCACCACCAACAATCCCGCGGCATTTTCTGCCGCCGCCATGGCCCGCGCCGCCGTCGGCTGCGCCACGTTCTCACCGAAAAACACCACGTCCGGCTTCATCCGTTCACCGGCGCAATACGGGCATTGTGGCGTCTGAAAACGTGCTTCGAAGGCCGGATCGAGCAGGGTATCGCCGTCCGGCGCCTGCATCGCGTCGACCCCGGCCAGATACGGATTCTGCTCGACCATCCGCTGCTGAATGTCGTCACGCGCGCTGCGCTGGCCGCAATCCAGGCACAACACCCGGTGCAGGCTGCCATGCAGTTCGATCACGTCCTGACTGCCAGCCTGATCGTGCAGGGTGTCGACGTTCTGCGTGATCAAGGCGCTGATCAGACCCCGGCGCTGCAAATCGGCCAGCGCCTGATGCGCGGCATTGGGCCGCGCCTGACGCACCCGCGGCCAGCCAAGCATGGCCCGCGCCCAGTAGCGGCGACGGGATTCCGGAGCGGCGAGAAATTCCTGATACATCATCGGCTGCCGGCCCCGGCGTACACCCTCACTGTCGCGGTAATCCGGGATGCCCGACGGCGTGCTGATGCCCGCGCCGGTCAGCACCACAAAGCCGCCATCGGCCATGGCCTGGTGCAGGGTGTCGAGGTGTTCGCGGGTCGGGCTGTCGAGCATGGTCAGCACTCCGGGGAGGACGATGCCCGCAGGTTAGCATTAACCGTGTGGCGAGGGAGCTTGCTCCCGCTGGACTGCGCAGCAGGCCTGTTTTGGGCTTGCTTTGCAATCCGACGGGAGCAAGCTCCCTAGCCACAGGTGATAGCGGTGATTTATTTGCGCGCCTCCAGAATCAGATTGAACGGCGTCTGCGTCGCCCGGCGAAAATGCTTGAACCCGGCCTCGGTAAACACCTTGCGCAAGCGCATTTCACCGGCCTGCGCACCCAGCCCCAGGCCAACTTCCTGGGACAGCGAATTCGGCGTGCAGATAAAGGTCGAGGCCGCGTAAAACAGGCGTCCGACCGGGTTGATGTTGTCGTCCAGCGCGTCGTTGGCAAACGGCTCGACCAGCAGCACCGTGCCGTCCTTCTTCAATGATTCGAACGCATGCCGTGCGGCGCCGACCGGGTCGCCCATGTCGTGCAGACAGTCGAAATAGCAGATCAGGTCGTAGTCGTCGCCGGGGTAGCTTTTGGCGGTGTTCTGGAAGAATTTTGCCCGGCTGCTGACGCCGCCTTCTTCGGCGCGCTGCGTGGCAACCGTGATCGACGGCGCGTGATAATCGAAACCGACGAAGCGCGAGTTGGGAAACGCCTGGGCCATGATCACCGTCGAGGCGCCGTGGCCGCAGCCGATGTCGGCGACTTTGGCGCCTGCTTCGAGTTTGGCGACCACGCCGTCCAGCGCCGGCAGCCATTCAGCGATCAAGTGACCTTTGTAGCCGGGGCGAAAGAAGCGTTCGGTGCCGCTGAACATGCACGGATGGTGATCGCCCCAGGGCAGGGCGCCGTTGCCGCGCATAGCCTTGACCAGTTTGTCCTTGTCGTGGAAAAACGAGGCCACCACACCGAGTCCGCCGGCGACGTACACCGGCGAGTCTTCCACGGCCAGTGCCAGCGCCTGCTCTTCCGGCAACCGAAACTGGCCATCGTGATGCTCCATATAGCCGGACGCGACATGCGCGCTGAGCCATTCGCGTACCAGACGCGGGTTGCAGGTGGTTTTTTCGGCGAGGGCTTGCGGGGTGACCGGCTGACTGTCGGCCATCGCCCGGTACAGCCCGAGTTCTTCGCCAACGATGACGTTCGCCAGCATCGCGGCGCCGCCCATGTCGTTGACCAGTTTGCCCATGAAGGCGTTGAGTCGTGTTTCGTCCATCACGAGTGCTCCTGATACAGGATCACCGTCCGGTGGCAGAACGTTGTCGAGGCATGGGCCGCAGGGCGGTGGTCACAGAAGTGGGCAGGGCACAGCTGACGTCGTCCTGCAATCCCCCTCGACTGGGGCATGAATCAGTCTAGTCGGGCTGGGGCAAGATGCAGCGTTTGTGCTCCATGCAAATTCCAATGTGGGAGCGGCGGTACGAAGATTCGACTTGCTCGCGAACGCGGTGTGTCAGTCAATGCATCAGGGGCTGATACGCCGCTTTCGCGAGCAAGCCCGCTCCCACAGGTGATTGGTGTGGGGATCAGCGCAGGGGCAATTTCAACTCCGCGCACAGGCCTCCGCCCTCGCGGTTGCTCAGGGTCAGTGATCCGCCGAGGGCCATGGCCAGTTGCTGGGCGATGGCCAGGCCCAGGCCGGTGCCGCCGGTGCTGCGGTTGCGCGAGTTTTCCACCCGGTAGAACGGCTGCATGACCTGTTGCAACTCGGCTTCGGCAATGCCTGGCCCGCGATCGAGGATTTTGATGCAAAGACCGTCGTCGATATCGACCTGCAACTGCGCGGCACCGGCAAATTTCAGTGCGTTGTCGGTCAGGTTCACCAGCACCCGGCGCAGGGCCTGGGGACGGGTATCGATCACCGCCGCGCTCTTGCCGCTCAGCTGCACGTCCTTGCCCATGTCCTGATAGTCGAACACCAGGCTGTCGAGGAACGAGTCGAGATCGGTGCGCCGGCTTTCCTCGGTCGAGCCGTGGATGCTGCGAGCGTACGCCACGCCTTCGCGCACCAGATGCTCCATCTCGCCGAGGTCGTTCCACAGTTTGTCTTTCTCGACCGAGTCGTCCATGAACTCTGCGCGCAATTTCATGCGGGTGATCGGGGTTTGCAGGTCATGGGAAATCGCTGCCAGCAGTTGCATGCGCTCCTTCAGATACGCAGCGATCCGCGCCTGCATCGCGTTGAAGGCCCGTGCGGCGTAGGCCACTTCGGTCGGGCCGTGTTCGTCGAGCATCACCGGGTGCGCGTTGGGGTCGAGGGATTCCACGGCATTGGCGAGGCGGGCGAGGGGGCGTATGGCAATGCGCACCGCCAGCCAGGTGCAGGCGATCAGCAGCGCCAGTTGCCCGAGCAATACCCCCGGCAGCCACGGCGACAGCGGCGGCATGGCCGGACGCACATCGATGGTCAACGGGCTGCCGTCGCTGAGGCGCAAATGGGCCTGGAAGTGTTTTTTCTCCGCGGGAAAACGGCTGAAGGACAGCGGACGGGCGCCGCCGATCGCACTGCTGATCGATGTCGCGGCCACCGGTACCTCCTCGGCGTCGAGCGGGGCGCCGGGATCGCCGTCGTTCAACCGATAATCGTAGTTGGTGCGAGCCAGTCGTGGCAGCCAGGCAGGGCGTTCCTGCGCGGGCAAGCGGTCGAGGATTGCAACCGACGTCGAAACGTCGTTTTGCATATTGCTGAGCATGGTGCTTCTGGCGCTTTGGAAACGCTCGTAATACTGCGCGCCAAACGACAGGGCCTGGGCCAGGATCAGCCCGACCAGAAAGATCAGCGACAACCGCGAAGCCAGGGTGCGTGGCCAATGCAGCTTGAGGCTCATGCCGAGGCCCCGAGGATTTCCACCGGTAGCGAAAAAACATAACCCTCGCTGCGCACGGTTTTGATGTAGGCCGGCTCACGCGCATCATCAAGCAGGCGCTGGCGCAAACGGCTGACCAGCAGATCAATCGAGCGATCAAACAGATCGGCTTCGCGGCCCTGGGTCAGGTTGAGTAACTGATCACGGCTGAGCACCCGTTGTGGATGATCGAGGAACACCCGCAGCAAGCGATATTCGGCACCACTGAGGGCTACCAGTGTGCCGTCATTGTCCAGCAGATGCCGGGCCGAGGTGTCCAGTTGCCAACGGCCGAAGGCCAGCAGGCGACCGCTTTCGGTGACCACCAGATTCGGCGGCAGCATGCGTGTGCGCCGCAGCACCGCGTTGATCCGCGCCAGCAGTTCGCGGGCGGCGAACGGCTTGGTCAGGTAATCGTCGGCGCCCATTTCCAGGCCGATGATGCGGTCGGTTTCATCGTTGCGCGCCGTGAGCATCAGCACCGGCGTGGCCTTGTGTTTGCCCACGCGTAGTTCGCGGCACAGCTGTAGGCCATCATCGCCGGGCATCATGATGTCGAGCACAATCAGGTCAACGGTGTTGGCTTGGAGAAAACTGCGCATCTGTCGACCATCGGCGACCACGGTGGTGCGCAGGCCGTTCTTTTTCAGGTAATTGCCTACCAGCTCGCGGATCTCGCGGTCGTCGTCGACGATGAGGATGTGATCGACATGTTCCATCGGTGCAGAACCTCTATCAAAGGGCAATGCCGTGCAGTCTATCGAGCCTGCGACGGCTTGCCTGCCCGGGTTTGTATTGCAGTGTATCTGGCGTAATGGCGGATACATACACATGCAAAAACGCGATTTTTTCAGGGTTTTGTATCGCTGTGTATCTCCGGGCGGTGGGGATACACAGTGATTGATAGCGGCCGTTTCCTGACACAGACGCGATACCTCACGCGCCTCAAATAGGCTCCATCGAGGCCCACACCACTTGCCTCGGCTCAACCCATACAAGCCTTGAGGAAACCACCATGACGCACAAAACCGTTGTCGCCGCCTGCCTGTTCGCCGCCCTGAACATCTGCACCCTGGCGGCCCGGGCCGAAGCCGATGTCAGCCCGCACACCTACACCTACGGCACGCACCTGGACATCCAGAAAGTGCTGTCGATGACCGAGGACAACGCGGTGAACTGCGGCATTATCGATGCGCGCATGACGTACCTGGATTCGGCCGGAAAAACCCAGGTGCTGGATTACCGCAAATTTGCCGATGGCTGTAACAACCAGAACTGAGTGCTCAGATGCATCGACAGTTACCGCCGCGCATATCAATGGCTCACAGGTCGCGCACCATGAGCCATTGCTCGTTGTCCCACGCGCGAAAGCGCTCCAGCACTGTCCAGCCGCGTTTGGCGTAGTAGTCCTGCTTGTTCTGTGTGTGCAGATAGAAACGTGCGAAGCCGCGCTGTTTCGCCGCCTGGCTGATGCCATCGATCAACCGCTCTGCCAGCCCCTGGCCACGAGCTTGCGGGCTGACAAACACGCACGCCAGCCACGGGCCGAGATCCGGACGCAGGGCCAGGTCCGCCCGGGCCAGTGCCGCACCGCCGAGCAGGCGCTCGCCGTCCAGCGCAATCAGGCATGACCAGTCGCCATTGTCTTGGCCGGCAGCGAACTCGCGTTGCCAATCGGCCAAGGGTTGCTCGGCATATTCGTAGGCGAACTGGCGGTGAATCCACGCGGCGTAAGTGTCGCTGTGCTGCGGGTGATCGACGAGCCATTCAAGACGCAGGGACATGATGGAATCCATTCACGGAAGACGGGAAGGCATAAAAGCCGATTGCCCCACGCAATGGCAATCTCGGAGTGTCTCGAGGCCTTTACAAAAAACCGCCACTCATCGGCCCGGCCGTTGTTTTGCCGGCTCTTCGGACGATTGGCAGGGACGCCATCGACCCTCGGCGCGATAGTGGATGAGCAGGGCCACTGCCGACCCTGTCACTGATAAAAAGAACGCGAGGTTGCCATGCCGAAATTCGTGATTGAACGCGAGATTCCAGGGGCCGGAAAGCTGTCGCCGCAAGAACTCCAAGCCGTGTCGCAAACCTCCTGCCAGGTGTTGCGTGAACTCGGGCCACAGGTGCAGTGGCTGCAGAGTTACGTCACCGCCGACAAAATCTATTGCGTCTACATCGCCCCTGACGAAGAACAGGTGCGCGAGCACGCCAGGCTGGGTGGATTCCCGGCCGACAGCGTGGCGCGGGTGATGACGGTCATCGACCCGACCACGGCCGAATGAAGTCCTTCTACCTGCTGCGGAGCACGATTGATGAGTACTCCCATTGATCTGACGGGTCTGAAAGAGCGCCAGAAAGTCGCCTGGGCCAGCGGTGATTACGCGGTGATCGGCACCACCTTGCAGATCGTCGGCGAAAACCTTGCCGAGGCCTGCGACCTGCACTGCGATGAGGAAGTGCTGGATGTCGCCGCCGGTAACGGTAATGCGACTCTGGCGGCGGCGCGACGTGGTTGTCAGGTGACCTCGACCGACTATGTGGCGGCGCTGCTGGAGCGTGGACAGGATCGGGCGCGGGCCGAGCATCTTGATGTGATTTTTCAGGTCGCCGATGCCGAATCGTTGCCGTTCGCCGACGAGAGTTACGACGCGGTGCTGTCGACCTTTGGCGTGATGTTTGCCCCGGATCAGGCGACTGCCGCAGCGGAACTGGCGCGGGTCTGCCGAAGGGGCGGGCGCATCGGTCTGGCGAACTGGACGCCGGAAGGTTTCGTCGGCCAGATGTTCAAGGTTCTCGGTCGCCACGTGCCACCCCCCGCCGTGGCCCAACCGCCGTCGAACTGGGGCACTGAAGCGTGGTTGCACAGCCACTTCAATGAGCGCGAATTTCTGCTGCAGGTCACCCGCCGCACCTTCAATTTCCGCTATCGCTCGGCGGCGCATTTCATCGACATTTTCCGTCACTGGTACGGGCCAGTGCACAAGGCATTCGCGGCATTGCCGCCGGAAAGCGGGCAGGCGCTGGAGAGTGACCTGGCGGATCTGCTGAACCGCTCGAACCGGGTGGGAGAGAAGTCGCTGGTGGTGCCGAGCGAGTATCTGGAGGTGGTCATTACCAAGCGCTGAATGTTCAGAACCATGCAAAACCCCTGTGGGAGCGGGCTTGCTCGCGAATGCGGTGGATCAGTAGACAGAATTATTGACTGGACAGACGCATTCGCGAGCAAGCCCGCTCCCACAGGTTTTAGGTGTGGCGATCAGGCCTATTTCAGGTGCGGCCGATCAAACCATTCCAGCGCCGTACGCCAGATGCAGATCCCCAGGAAGTACGCCGACGCCAGCAGCCACAAACCCATCACCAGCGGATTGATCACCGGGTGATTGAGCACCAGCGACAGGCTGCACAGCAGCCAGATGGCCGTCACCGCGATGTTGATCGGCATGAACCGGCGTACCCGGAACGGATGCAGGAACTTCATGCGGGTCACGGTCAGCAGCGCCAGACCGATGATGGTCAGAAAGGTGATCCACGGCCCCGGGTCGATGATGTACAGGCACAGGGCAACCACGTTCCACGCGGCGGGGAAACCGACGAAATAGTTGTCCTTGCTCTTCATGTTGACGTTGCAGAAACAGAACAGCGACGACACCAGAATCAGCGATACGCTCAGCAGCAGGGTGTAGTCGGGCAGGGGAATGTAGCGATAGATGAACAGCGCCGGAATGAACACGTAGGTCAGGTAGTCGATCACCAGATCGAGGATCGAGCCGTCGAAGCTCGGCAGCACCGACTGCACATTGACCTTGCGCGCCAATGCCCCGTCGAGACCGTCGACGATCAATGCCACGCCCAGCCACATCAGGCAATGGGTCGGTTGGTTCTCCAGCAGGGCGAGGGTCGCCAGAAAGGCTGTGACCACGCCGGTCGCGGTAAAACCATGGGCGCCCCATGCTTTGAGCCTGGCGATGTGTACGGTGGATATCACAGGGGCGTTCTCCAGAAAAATGAAGCATGCCGGGTATCACCCTCGGGCAAAGGGCGCCGGCAAACCGGGTCGGGGTTGCAGTTATCGACCGGTTTGGCCGGGTTAAGGTTCACCACCTTTGAATCTTAGCTGTCCGCACAAAAAATACCTCGGCGAAATCTGCAGGTGGCAGCCGGCGTCAGCCAAACGGTGCTGGCGCGCCGGCGTCGGCGGTCTATCGTTGCCTGACGCATTTATTGCCAATGTCTGAGGACGAGATCATGAACACCAGCGATTTGCTCGAACAACTGCTGCGGGGCCAGGCCTCGGCAGGACAACAAGGTGCTGGTTCGGCCGGCGCTGGGCTGGGTGGATTGGGCGGTTTGCTTGGCGGTCTGTTGGGTGGCGGTGCAGGCCCCGGCGGCAGTGCGGTGCAGTCCGGAGGGCTGGGCGGTTTGCTCGGTGGCCTGCTCGGCGGCGGTAGCGGTGGTGGCTTGGGCGGCGCGCTGGGTGGGGCACTCGGTGGCGGCGGAACACAAAGTCGTTCCGGCGGCACCAATTATGCGGCGCTGGCCTCATTGGGAATGATGGCGTTCCAGGCATATCAGGCCTGGCAGCGCAGTCAGGCGTCGGCGGCGCCACAACAGATCCCGCAAACGGCCAATCTGCTGGCCGGGCCCGAGGTCGAGGAACACAGTCATGCTGTGCTGCGGGCGCTGATCGCGGCGGCCAAGGCTGATGGTGAGATCGATGACCGGGAACGGCAGATGATCAATGGTGAAATCAGCAAACACACCGACGATCCGCAATTACAGCAGTGGTTTGACACTGAAGTTGCGAAACCGCTGGACGCCAACGAAGTCGCCACGGCTGCAAACGGCGACCAGGCTGTGGCCGCCGAAATGTACCTGGTCAGCGTGATCCTGGTGGACGATCAGCAAGACGCCGAACGCAACTACCTGGATGAACTGGCTGCCGCGCTGCAGATCGACCCGCAATTGCAGGTGCACCTGGAGGCTCAGGCCAAAGGTCAGGCCTGAAGCACCGTCAAAAATCGCGGTCTCGGGCAGCCCTTGCCGGGACCGCGATGCTCCGTCCGTCAGGGCAATTTTCATGTTGATTGAATTTTTCTCCGTAGCGGTTGCTCTGCTGATGTAGAGGCGTGAAACAACGCCCTGACCGGCCAACCGAACGAGAACATTGACATGACTGCCCTGACCCCTCTGCAGGCGCCGAGTGCGCAGCAACAGCCCATCACTGCCGACGGTGACCTGCGGCGTATTTATGAGGCACTGCTGCTTGAGGATGCGCCTGAAACCCTCGCGCAGGATTTTCTCGCCGAGCAGTTGCAGCGTGCCGCGCTGTTGCCCGAAGAACTTCCGCAGGATCCGTCGGCGTGGCAAGGCTGGGTCGCCGAACATTGCACAGAAGTTGCCCGGCAGTACGCCGATTACCTGCAACAGCGCCAGGCCGGCGGACCGCGCCAGTTCTTCCGCAACAAGGCTCACGCGTTGTACTTTCTGCAAGCCGTGGCGCCGACCAAACTGGTGGATGGCGCGTGGCTGTACGGTTTGTTGGCGCAGTGGCGCGACCCGCGTTTCGACGGGTTGCTGTGTACCTATCTGGAAGAACTGGGCGACGGCAATCCGGCGCAAAACCACGTAGTGATCTACCGCAAACTGCTCGCTGAGCACGGTTTGCAGGACGCCAGCGCGATTGCCGATGAGCGCTACCTGCAAGGTGCGCTGCAACTGGCACTCGGTGCCTGTGGCGAAAGCATGTTGCCGGAGGTGATCGGCTACAACCTCGGCTATGAGCAACTGCCGCTGCACTTGCTGATCAGTGCCTATGAACTCAGCGAGTTGGGCATTGATCCGTACTACTTCACCCTGCATGTGACCATCGATAACGCCAGCACCGGTCATGCGCAAAAAGCCGTGCAGTCGGTGCTCGACTTGTTGCCGCTGGAAGCCGATCGCGACGAATTCCTGCGCCGGGTATCGCTGGGCTATCGACTCAATGACCTGGGGCAGGGCAGTCGCGCGATCATCGAGGGTTTTGACCTGGAGCAGGAAGTGCTGGCGATGCTCGAGCGCAAGCGCCCGTTCGGTCAGCACATGCACTCCGACTACTGCCGTTTCGAAGGCAAAACCGTCAATCAATGGCTGGCCACGCCCGAGCAACTGCCCGGATTTCTTCAGGCGATGCAGGACAAGGGCTGGATCAAACGCAACGAAGATCCGCAAGCCAGCCGTTTCTGGCAACTGATCGATGGCGACGGTGCGGCGATGTTCGGCGTGTTCAGTCCGTATGAAAAGCAACTGCTGCACGACTGGATTGCCGGCGACTGGACCCCATCCGACCAACGCAAAGCACCACGGCGCAGCCGTCAGGTCGCCACCCCGGACGCCGCCGTGCCCGAACACGATCCCGACGTACAACGCCTGACTTCTGCCCTGCAAGGTCAGGACGGACACGCACAAATGGTGACGCTGATCCCATGGTTGTCACCGGCCCGCCATGCCCACCCGGCGGGGCTGCTGGCGACACGCCGCTTCATCGAACTCAAATCCAGTCTGCGTTAAGGAAATCTCATGAATCAGGAAGAACAACTGTCCGCCAACGACCTGACGCTGCTGCAACTCGGCCGGCGCTTGCAGGCCGACGGCTACCGTTTCATCACGCCAACTCCATTGACCCATCAGCGGGTCAACCAGCGTGACGAAGGGCAAGTCGCCGATACCCTGCGCGACGTCTTCGGCTGGTCGCGGCCGTTCGAACCGGGGCTGTTGTCCGCTGACGAACAGCGGCAATTGCAGGAGGCACAAGTGATTGACGTCTACGACGGCCGCTTGAAAAGCCGGGTGCGCTGGTCGAGCCTGGATGACCTGCTGTTCGTGCATTCTGGCTTCCCAACCGATGCCGCCGACTCGGTATTTTTCGGCCCGGACACTTACCGGTTTGCACAGCTGATTCACGCGCATCTGCAACAGAGCTTCGCGCCGATTCAGCGCGCGGTGGACATCGGCTGCGGTGCCGGCGTCGGCGCGATTCTGATTGCCCGCGCACGGCGTGAAGCGCAGGTGCTGGCGGTGGACATCAATCCTGCCGCGCTGCGCCTGACTGCGATCAACGCGGCATTGGCCGAGGTCGCGAATGTCGAGGTGCTGGCCAGTGATGTACTGCAGGGCACCGAAGGCAACTTCGACCTGATTGTCGCCAACCCGCCGTACATGGCTGACCCGGCGGGGCGTGCTTATCGGCATGGCGGTGGCTCGCTCGGTGCGGGGTTGTCGCTGCGCATCGTCGAGCAGGCGCTCAATCGACTGGCGCCCGGTGGCTCGTTGCTGTTGTACACAGGGGTAGCGATGGTCGATGGCCGCGATCCGTTTTTCGACACCGTGGTGCCACGCCTGGACTCGACGCGATTCGGCTGGACCTATCGCGAGCTGGATCCCGACGTGTTCGGTGAAGAGTTGTTGAACCCCGGTTACCAGCGCGTAGACCGGATCGCCGTGGTCGCGCTGACCGTGACCCGCATTGGCTGACACAAGGCAGGTGCGCCATGACCAGGAACCTCGACGACTACAACCGCAAGCGCGATTTCTCGGCGACCTCGGAGCCCGCTGCCGTCAAGCGTCGTGGCCGCAGCAAGGCCACTGAGCATGCGCTGCAGTTCTGCATCCAGAAGCACGACGCTTCGCACCTGCATTACGACTTTCGCCTCGAACTCGATGGCGCACTGAAGAGCTGGGCGGTGCCCAAGGGCCCGTCGCTCGATCCCAAGGTCAAGCGTCTGGCGGTACACGTCGAAGACCATCCGCTGGATTATGCGACGTTCGAGGGCAGCATTCCCGAGGGGCATTACGGTGCAGGCGATGTAATTGTCTGGGATCGTGGTGTGTGGATTCCGCAGGAGGATCCAGCCAAGGCCTACGCCAAGGGCAAACTCAAGTTCGAACTGCAAGGCGAAAAGCTCTCCGGGATCTGGAATCTGGTGCGCACGCACATGCCGGGCAAGAAGGAAAACTGGTTTCTGATCAAACATCAGGACAGCGCCGCGCGCCCGCAGGACGACTACGATGTGCTCAGCGCCGAGCCGGACAGCGTGCTCAGCGAACGCACCCTGATCAGCAAACCCAAGCTCGCCGCCGAGCAAGCCAGGCCCGTGAAAAAGGCCCCGGCGAAACCGCGCAAAGCGGCATCCGGGACGCTCACCGGAGCGCGCAAGGCCAAACTGCCGGCGCAACTCAAGCCGGAATTGGCGACCCTGGTCGACAGCGCACCCGAAGGGCAGTGGAGCTACGAGATCAAGTTCGACGGCTACCGGATCATGGCGCGCATCGATCACGATCAGGTGCAACTGTTCACCCGTAACGGCCACGACTGGACGCACAAACTGCCGCAACAGGCGCAAGCCCTGGCCGAGTTGGGGCTGGAATCGGCGTGGCTGGACGGCGAAGTGGTGGTCACCAATGAACACGGTGTGCCGGACTTTCAGGCGCTGCAAAACGCCTTCGAAGCCGGGCGCAGCGCCAGCATCATGTACTACCTGTTCGACATGCCCTACCTCAACGGCGTTGACCTGCGCGAAGTGCCGGTCGAGGAGCGCCGCGCGGCGTTGTCCACGGTACTCGGCGGGCATGAGCAGCCGTTGCTGCGCTTCTCCGAAGCTTTCGATGAAACGGCGGACGCACTGCTCAACAGCGCCTGTCAGATGCAGATGGAGGGGCTGATCGGCAAACGCCTCGGCTCGCCCTACGTGTCGCGGCGCAGCAGTGACTGGATCAAGCTCAAGTGCAAGCATCGGCAGGAATTCGTGGTCGTCGGCTACACCGATCCGAAAGGCGCGCGCAGTGCCTTCGGCGCGCTGTTGTTGGGCCTGCACGATCGCGACAGTGGCGAGTTGCGCTATGCCGGCAAGGTCGGCACCGGTTTCAACGAAACCACACTGAAAAGCATCCTCGCCCAGCTCAAGCCGTTGCAAGTGAAGAAGGCTGCGGTGGTCAATCCACCGAGCGGCTTCGAGGCCAAAGGCGTGCACTGGCTCAAACCGAAACTGTTGGCAGAAGTGGCGTTCGCCGAAATGACCAAGGACGGTTCGGTACGTCACGCCGTGTTCCATGGTCTGCGCAATGACAAACCGGCCAAGGCGATTACCGAGGAGCGCGCGAAACTCGTGAAGACTTCAGCGAAAGCCACCCCGTCGAAAAAAGCTGCCTCGTCGAAGAAAGCTGCAGAATCAAAGAAAGCTACGGAGCCGAAGAAAGCCGAAGCGGCGCCATCACAGCTCGGACTCGCCAGCGGCAAAGTGCGCATCACTCACCCCGATCGGGTGATCGATGCGGTCAGCGGCACCACCAAGATGCAACTGGCCGAGTATTACGCCAGCGTCGCCGAGTGGATCCTGCCGCAGCTCAAGGATCGCCCGGTTGCGCTGGTGCGGGCGCCGGACGGCATTGCCGGCGAACTGTTCTTTCAGAAAAACGCCGAGCGCCTGGCGATCCCCGGCATTACCACCCTGGACAAGGACGTCACCGGGCAACCGGTGATGCTGATCAACAATGCCGAAGCACTGATCGGCGCGGTGCAGATGAGCACGGTCGAGCTGCACACCTGGAACGCCACCACCGTCGATCTGGACAAGCCTGACCGTTTCGTCCTCGATCTCGACCCGGATCCCGCGCTGCCGTGGAAAAGCATGGTCGAAGCCACTGCGCTGACCCTCACCGTGCTGGATGAACTGGGGCTCAAGGCCTTTCTCAAGACCAGCGGCGGCAAAGGCATTCACCTGGTGGTGCCGTTGACCCGCAAGCATGGCTGGGACGAGGTCAAGGATTTCAGCCATGCGATCGTCAGTCACATGGCCAAGCTGTTGCCGGAACGCTTTTCCGCGGTGTCCGGGCCGAAAAATCGTGTCGGTCGGATCTTCATCGACTACCTGCGTAACGGCCTGGGCGCCACCACCATTTGTGCCTACGCGGCGCGCACCCGTGAGGGACTGCCGGTGTCGGTACCGCTGTTTCGCGAAGAAGTGGGGGAGATCAAGGGTGGCAATCAGTGGAACATCAGCAATGTCCATGAGCGTCTGAACGAAGTCGGCGATGAGCCGTGGGCCGACCTGAAGAAAACCCGCCAGAGCATCACCGCCGAGATGCGCAAGCGGGTTGGCTTGAAAAAATGATCAGGTGTCGCGCAGCAAGTCGTGGGCGTTGAGCAGCTCGAAGGCGATTTCGGGGTGGTTGTTCAAGCCCCGACGAATCGCGGCCGGGATTGACTTGCGGGTCTTGCGGCACAGTCCCGGCAGCGCCTCGATCTGAATCTCGATGCCGAGCATGCTGCGTACCTCATGAAACCCCGGAGCGACCTCCACACGCAGGCCCAACTGCTCGTGCATGCGCTGTTGCAGATGCCGCAAATCCGCGAGGTCTTTGAGTTGTTCCAGTCGGGCGAGGAGGATTTTTTCCTGCTCGCGGGTCAGGCGCAGAATGCGCAGATCCGTGCCCGGCGTTTCCAGCAACGCGTCGCGCCCGCAATCGCAGGCGCCGGGCGGGCAGGGTGAGCGCAAAGGCGCAGGAGGCGCAAGAGTCGTCATGGCCTCCATCATAGAGGCCGTCAGACGGTTTTGCCTATGCGCCCTCAGCTGCCGTCCATCGGCCGCTGCGTCCCTGGCAACTACTGATTCAGGCCTTCGTAATGCACCAGAATCGCGTTGGCGAGGTCTTCATCGCTGGCATTGAGGCCGGGGTTGTCGTGCCGCACCTGTTGCAGTACCGACTCAAGATAAACCCCACGGATGGCCCCGCCGCTGGCGACGAACGCTGACAGGTCGTCGCGCGCCGGGATCACCATTTTGTGATCCTTGAAGGTCGAGTACAGCGACGCGGAAACGCCCGCCGAGGTGGCGACATCGCCGGCGTCGACACGGGCCAGCGCCGAGCCGACAGGGAGGCAGAGCAGGAGAGAAGAAATGAGCACTAACTTGCGCATGACGATGTTCCTCCACAAGCGCGAAGCAAAAAGGAAGGACTACATAATCTCAGAGGTGCGACCTTTGCCGGAGTTCCGTTCGAACACGCGGATACTTGCTGAAACGCTCTGAAGCGGCACATCTGCACAAATAAGCTTAACTGAAATCCTGAAAGGCGCATTCCGGCGCGCCTCAGGGGAGGAACCCACCGTGTCGATCAAATTGCGTTTGCTGCTGCTGATTGCCACCAGTCTGTTGACGGCGCTGATCGTGAGTCTGGTCAGCTATGTGGGGAATACGCGCATGTCCGCAGCGGTGAACGACAACGCGGTGAGCATGACCGCGCTGCGCAATCACATGGAAGCCGACATGATGCACGATGCACTGCGAGCCGACGTGTATTCGGCAATGCTGGTGGGCCTGGGCAAAAGTACCGGCACGGCCGCAGAGGTGCAGGACTCGATCAACGAGCACGCCACGCATTTTCGCGAAGTGCTGGATGAAAACCTCAAATTGCCGGTCAATCCCACGATCAGGGCCGCTCTGGAACACGTCAAGCCCAGCCTGGATACCTACATTGCGGCGGCCGAGCGGATCGTCGGCCTGGCACTGGACAACCCGGACAGCGCGCAACGGGAGCTGGGCACGTTCAATGCGGCCTTCAGTCAGCTCGAAGAGCAGATGGCGGCCCTCAGCGAACTGATCGAAAGCAACACCCGTGACACCAGCCAGGCCACCGAAAGCGCCATTCGCAACGCCAACATCGCCCTCGGCGCAGTATTGCTCGCCAGTCTGCTGCTGTTATTGGCGCAAGGGCGTTGGGTGACCCGCAGCATCATGGGGCCGCTGAAATCCGCCAACCAGATCGCGCAAAGCATTGCCCACGGCAACCTCAGCGAACCGATCAGCGAGCCGACCGGCAAGGACGAGGCCAGTACGCTGATCCGCAGTCTGGCGACCATGCAGCGTGACCTGCGCAACATGATCGATGTCGTTCGGCGCAACGCCCATGGGGTCAGCGGCATGAGCGAGCAACTGAGCCACGGCTGCCATCAGGTCGCTGACAGCAGTCAGCAGCAAAGCGCCGCGGCCGGCACCATGGCCGCCGCCGCGAGCCAGATGACCGCCAGCATCGAGGAAATCACCCGTCATGCCGAACGCGCGCTGGGCATGGCCAATCAGGCCGAGTCGCTGGCCAAGAGCGGCGGACAGGTGATCCATCAGGTGGTCAGCGACATGGACGACATCGCCCGCTCGGCGCAACAGTCGGCGCAGGTGATCCGTACGCTGGATCAGGAATCCGAAGGCATCTTCAACATCATTCAGGTGATCAAGAGCATCGCCGACCAGACCAACCTGCTGGCACTCAACGCCGCCATCGAGGCAGCGCGGGCCGGCGAGCAGGGCCGTGGCTTCGCGGTAGTTGCCGACGAAGTGCGCAGCCTGGCGGCACGCACCAGCGCCTCAACCCAGGAAATCGCCGCGATGGTTGCACGGATCCAAAACAGCACCCGCGAGGCGGTCAGCAGCATGGAGGCCGGCGTGGCCCAGGTCGACAAGGGCATGGCGGTCACGGCTGAAGTCGAACGGGCGATTCGCGAAATCCTCGACGCCACCCTCAGCACCACGCAACTGGTCAACGACATCACTCGCACCATCGGCGAGCAAAGTCATGCCAGCAACGAAATCGCCCATCAGGTGGAAATGATCGCCGGGATGTCCGAGGGCAACAGTAAAGTGATCGGGCAGACGGCCAATACCACGGACGAGCTGTCGAGTCTGGCGGGGGCGTTGGCGTTGTCGGTGGATCGGTTTCGGTTGTGAGACGACTGTGGGTGTTTGCTCAAGATGGACTGAGCATCTCGATCACTGATCCGCCTTTCGCCGGACATTTATGGCCGCCTCAATTTTCAGCCTGAAATTGTATTTCGCGAAAAGATTCTTCGCATTGAATTCTGGCTTGACGAAGGGGGATTTCTTGTTGCAGACGTACGCTATTTTGGGATGGTAGCTATCCAGGAATTGCTCGCCGTGTGCCGCAATCAAAAATTTTATAGTCGACTCTAGTTGTTTTATTCCTTGGCTTTGCCAGCCACTCCCAGCTCGATCCTTGAGTTCCACCAAGTACAGGGCATCATCGGTATTCAGCATGCAGTCGCAACGCTCCCGTCCTTTTTCCTCCCCGTCTTTGATCACGCATTTGTCAATCGCGGTAAATACAACCGATCTTTGGAGGGGGTTTACTACCGAAGCTACCCATTTTTCCGGGTTTCCTGCGTCGACATAGGCTACGGGAAACTCTTGATCGTCACGTATTCCAAATTCGGCGTCAGTAAACGGGCCTGTCTGGCAACGAATATCAAGAAAATTCACCCTTTCAGCTCCTCCTCGATATCGAGTAATACGTCAAATAAATCATTGCCTTCTTGTAAAGATCTGTTCAGGAAATTGTCATCGGAAGGAATGCCATCAACTATCGGCAGCGTCTTGATTGACCCGGTTTTTTCATCTGCCTGGTAAATCGCCAGCTCGTTGATGTCCACCAAGGCGTATGAAGGAATAACCTCGTCAAGTTTAGGAAGAAGATCCTTGTCGCGTTTTTGCTTGTGAATTTTGTCCAGTAGATGTTTTCCTTGTACGGCAATCGTCAAGTAGTTGACCACATAAGGGCTATGGGTTGTCATCACCAGGCGGTTGTTCTCTCCCTGATTATTGAACTGCAGGAGACTCTGCAAAACGCTCCATTGCGACTGCGGATAAAGATTCTGCTCCGGCTCTTCCACTATGTTGATAAACGCTGATTTGTTGAATCTGGACGAGAGAGCGGAAAGAGCTATGCGTCGCTGTTCCTCAGTCAGGGAATCGATAGAAAATATTTGTACGACCTCCTTTCTGAAGCGATCCAGTTCCTCGGCGCTCATGTTCTCCTGCCGCTCTTCGCTGCGTACTTGAACAGCATTAGCCAGATAATGGCTTACTAAATGCAATGGCACAGCAGATTGAAATCCACTAGAGGCGTCTGCCAGCCTGAGTTTGTAGTCGGAGTCACGAATATTGAGAAGATCGTTCAATTTGTCGTACTCGAGTTCTGCCTGGTTGATGGGCAATAACAGAGTGCCCTTCATATTGGCTTTTGCTGCATCGAACTCGGTCAAAAATTCCTTGAGCGAGTCAGAGGATAGTTTCAGCTCGCGAGGATGTCTGACATACGAGATGAAGTTGCGCTCAGCAGGAACATACATAATCTGAGGCAGATGATAATTACTGCCTTTTGAATCAGTAATATGCAGTTGGCCGCGCAGATAGCGAATGGAAAAGGCCTCACCCTCGTATTCGATCTCCGAGGAATCAGAGATGTAGTGTTCCAGCCTGTGATAAGTCAGAAAAGGCTTGATGAATTTGTTTTTTCGTTCAAACCATTTTTTTTCGTAGTCCCCGCGTACCAAAGCCTTTTCTATCCACGAAAAGGTCGAGTACAGCTTGGCCAGCGTGCTTTTTCCGGAGCCTTGGTTGCCCACGAACACGGTCACGCGCTTGAACTCTATCCAGCCGTCATTCTCAACTCCATCGCGGATAGGGCCAAAATGCTTGACGCGTAGTCGGGTCATTGAACACTCCATGAGAAATAGCTTGGTAGGTACAGCTGTGCAGCATATCAGGGCGATAGGCAAACAGGAGGAGCAAATGCGTGAAGCTTGTCGGCGGAACTTGCTTTCCTCTAAGAACAAAAGCTCCGCCGAGTCAGATCGGCGGAACGCTACACATCAATCAGAACTTGTATGCCTGTCGCCCGATCAGCAACCACTTGCCATTCTGCTTCTGCCAGATCTGGAAGTTTTCGATCTCCGTCGGTACCACCTCCGTGCCTTTCAATGCCTGCGCCGAAAAGTGATGACGCACCAGTGCCGTGTCACCGGAAAGGGTGATGGTCTGGTTCTGCATTTCGAGTGTCTTGAATGCACTTTTGCCGGTTTCGATGTCGGCGATGAACGCTTACTTGTCCTGGATCTTGCCGCTGGAGTGGCCGTAGGTCAGGTTGTCTGCCGTCAGGGCGCTCAACGCAGGGATATTTTTGTGCAGCATCGCCTGGGTAAGATGATCGACTGCCTGGGCTACGTCTTGTTCTGCCGGAGCAGGGGCGGCCATGGTGTAACTGTTGAATGCACCGAGAAATCCGATCAGGAGTCGTGTTTTGGTCATGGGACTGTTTCCTTGTTTTTATGGGTTTAACTGATCGCGGTAATTACGTTCGTCAGTCATCGTACAACTTAGCAGGTTTCAGATTGACCGAACAATGATCGTAGACGGTCAGCCGCTGGGTTGCGCGGTCATGGAAAGGTTTGCAGGCCTCAGTCACAGCTCCATGGGATCATGTTCAGCCCAAACCGGCCGATAACGCTCAGAGCGGAAAAAGACTCTCAAGTCGGGAACAGACGCGCGGGTTTGCCCTGACGTGATATTCTTCGCGCCAACTTGGTTTGACCTTATTCGGTTTGCCTGCCTTTGGGGCGGGCTGACGGAATCCCTGTCGCTCAAGTAGCTGAAGCCAATAATGATAAGAAGTCAGTTCAGAAGGGACATTAACTGAGGTCGATGCGGTACGTCGGCCTTGTGTGCCCACCCGTCAAAATTGAAGTGTGCCGGAATCTGCGACGCGAGCCTGAGCGTCATCAAAGCGGATCGCATACAGATAACAGCGGCGGGCGGAAGGCGTTTTATCATAGGTGCAACGGATGTTTAAGAAAGTGAACACAGCCTTGCTCGGGCTGGCTTTGGCGATGGGGATGTCGTCCGCCAATGCTGCAGAAGCAAAGAAAGTCGACGTTCTGCTGATCGGCGGCGGCATCATGAGCACCACCCTGGGTGTGTGGATCAATGAGCTGGAGCCAAGCTGGTCGATGGAAATGGTCGAGCGCCTCGATGGCGTCGCCCTGGAAAGCTCCAACGGCTGGAACAACGCCGGTACCGGTCACTCCGCCCTGGCTGAGCTGAACTACACCCCGGAAGACGACAAAGGCAACGTGACGATCCCGAAAGCGGTCGAGATCAACGAAGCGTTCCAGGTGTCCCGTCAGTTCTGGGCCTGGCAGGTTCAGCAAGGCGTTCTGAAGAACCCTCGCTCGTTCATCAACACCACGCCGCACATGAGCTTCGTGTGGGGCGATGACAACATCAAGTTCCTGAAAAAGCGCTACGAAGCCCTGCAAGCGAGCCCGCTGTTCGCCGGCATGCAGTACTCCGAAGACCCGGCTGTGATCAAGAAGTGGGTCCCGCTGATGATGGAAGGGCGTGACCCGAACCAGAAAATCGCGGCCACCTGGAGCCCGCTGGGTACCGACATGAACTTCGGCGAAATCACCCGCCAGTTCGCCGGTTACCTGCAGACCAAGCCTAACTTCGACCTGAAGCTGTCGAGTGAAGTCGAAGACATCACCAAGAACGCCGATGGCACCTGGCGCGTCAGCTACAAAAACCTGAAAGACGGCACCAAGACCGAAACCGACGCCAAGTTCGTGTTCATCGGCGCTGGTGGCGGCGCTCTGCACCTGCTGCAGAAGTCGGGCATTCCTGAAGCCAAGGAATACGCTGGCTTCCCGGTCGGCGGCTCGTTCCTGGTGACCGATAACCCGGCCATCGCCGAGCAGCACCTGGCCAAGGCCTACGGTAAAGCTTCGGTTGGTGCACCGCCGATGTCGGTTCCGCACCTGGACACCCGTGTTCTGGACGGCAAGCGCGTCATCCTGTTTGGCCCATTCGCGACCTTCAGCACCAAGTTCCTCAAAGAAGGCTCGTACCTGGACCTGCTGACCAGCACCACCACCCACAACATCTGGCCAATGACCAAGGTCGGCATCAAGGAATACCCGCTGGTCGAGTACCTGGCCGGTCAACTGATGCTGTCGGATGAAGACCGTCTGAACGCGCTGAAGGAATACTTCCCGAACGCCAAAGCCGAAGACTGGCGCCTGTGGCAAGCCGGCCAGCGCGTGCAAATCATCAAGCGTGATGAAGCCGCTGGCGGCGTGCTGAAACTGGGCACCGAAATCGTTGCTGCACAAGACGGCTCCATCGCCGGCCTGCTGGGCGCATCGCCAGGCGCGTCGACCGCTGCGCCGATCATGCTGAGCGTGCTGCAGAAAGTTTTCAAAGACAAAGTCGCCACCCCTGAATGGCAAGCCAAGCTGCACCAGATCGTTCCAAGCTACGGCACCCAGCTGAACAACGATCCGGCCAAAGTGGCACAAGAGTGGGCGTACACCGCCAAGATCCTCGAACTGCCAACTCCACCGGTGATCGGTCAGGCTGCTGCTGCACCTGCAGCTGAAAAAGCTGAAGCACCGAAGGAAAATGCTGCACGTGACATGGCGTTGTAACTAGACGCCTGATGCACAAAAGCCCACTGAACCGGTAACGGTCAGTGGGCTTTTTTTGTGGCGCCTGATCCTACTTTGGTTTCGCGCTTGCCAGATACGCACCAAGCCGCCGCCCCATCTCTTCGCCGAGGGCCTGCAACCCGCTCAACGGCCGCACCATCACCTCGAACTCTACAATTTTCCCGCTCTCATCGAAGCGAATCATGTCGATCCCCTTCAGCTCTTTCGCCCCAACCTTGGCACTGAACTCCAGCACCACATTCAAACCATCGGCAGTCACCAGTTCGCGGTGGTATTTGAAATCTTCAAACACGTCGAACACGGTGTTGAGGATCATCGTCACCACTGGCGCGCCGGGGTAAGGCGAGTGGGCCATGGGCGAGCGGAACACGGCATTGGCATCGAGCAGTTCGGGCAAGGCCTTGAGGTTGCCGGTGCGGATCATCTCGTGCCAGCGTTTCAGGGATTCAGCGGCGTTGGGGTGCAGGTTCAGTTCGGACATTGACCACTCCTGGAATTGTTGTTGTTCTTCGCGCGACGGCAATCACTCTAGTTCAAAGCGGTGGATCTCGAACCGTTGTGTGCCGATCTGAATACCAGAGCATGGGCGGAGCGGATCAGATTGGCATCTGATCCGTATTTTTCTGTTGGATCTGCCTCTGTAACCGGCTCAGTCAGGCGCTCAGAATAGCCCGGCAATTCGGTCACCCGCGGCAGCCCTTCATCCCGAAGCGCCCGGTGCACCGCAAGCTCAACATTAAGGAGAGCAGCATGAACAAGATGGCGATTTTCCTCGGTGGGTTTCTGACGTTGACCATTCTGATCGGAATGCTTGCGACGATTTCCCCGGTCTGACCCCGGCAGCACTCCACCAGACTCCAGCGCCCTTTTTTATCGAAGGGCGCGGCTGTTTCTACTTCGCTGTAACTTCTCGCATCACACCGAACTGGACTGAACCGGGAGGCGGCGCAAGCGATTGAGGGTGTCTGTACCGGCCTCTTCGCGAGCAAGCTCGCTCCCACATGGATTTGTGAACAACACAGATCCAGTGTGGGAGCGGGCTTGCTCGCGAAGGGGCCAGTAGCGTCACTGAAAAGCTCTCAAGCGAATCAAGGCGCACCAAACACCATCGTCCAGTAAACCCCCTCATCACTGCGCGCCTCACTGGCGAACCCGGCACCGACCTGAGTGAACATCGGGTTCATCAGGTTGGCACAGTGCCCGGGGCTGGCCAGCCATCCGGCCATCGCCTTGCCCGGTGAGCTCTGCCCGGCTGCGATGTTTTCGCCGATCTGCCGTCCCCGATAACCCGCCGCCCGGGCGCGATCCGCCGGCAGGTCGCCGTCCGGGTCGCGATGGGCGAAGTAGTTGCCGTAGGCCATGGCTTTGCTGTGGCCTTGTGCGGCGGCGCCCAGCGCCGGGTTCCAGCTCAGGGGGCGGGCGGCGGCAAAGCGTTGGCGCCCGCACATCCGGGGGCGTGCCCGGGCGGCGTTGACTTCGGCGAGCAGGGCCTTGCCGACGCTGCGGTTGTCGCCGACGCGACTGTCGAGCACCGGTTGCGCCAGCACCACTTGCCATTCACCACGGGAGCGGCTGACGCCGATGTCGGCGTACTGGGCGTCAAGCAGCGCGCTGCAGTGGCTGTCTTGTAACTGCTCAAAGGCTTCCTCGGCATCCCCGGCCCCAATGATGCGGATACTGCGTACCGCCACCGCCGAATACCCCGAAGACTTCAATCTTTCGCGCAAGCCACCGCCGTAGCCATAGCCGATCGGTAGCGCCAGATTCGATTTCAGCGACAGTGGCGCCAGGCGCTGGGCCGGGCGGCGGTCGCAGCGTTGCGGATGGGCGCGATAGTCGTTGATCGCGGCCACGAGTTGCCGCTCCTCGCTGGCGTGGGAGGTCTCGGTGAACAGTGGGGCAAGGATCAGCAGGCACAGCGAAACGAAGCGTGATGAGCGAACGACATGGCGCATGGGACGGCAGACTCAGGGAAAAGGACAGTGCTGAAGTGGGCAGCCGCGGAATACGGCGCCACTAGGACTGGGCTTTTTGCACTTGGTTCATGCTGGCCACCTGGCTTTTTTGTGGGGTGATTCAGGGGGGGGGCGAGCCGGACTTTGTGCTGTCTGCACTGGCGTCTTCGCGAGCAAGCTCGCTCCCACCTTGGCAATGCGTACCTCTGTGGGAGCGAGCCTGCTCGCGAAGGGGCCAGTTCAGCCAACGCAATAATCGGCTATCAGCGATCAAGCACTTCCTGCATCCACTGCAGATACTGCACCCGCTCGGAAATCGAGTTGTGCCCCGAATCCGGCACCACCCGCAGCGTCGCCACGCCTTTGGGGAAATGCGTCAGCAGCCGTTGCGTACTGTCTCGTGGAATCACTTCGTCATCGCTGGCCGCCAACAGCAACGTCGGCACGCGAATGTGCGCGGCATAGCGGCCCGACTCGAAGCGATCCTTCAGCAACCATTTGACCGGAAACCACGGGTATTGGCGGACGGCAATTTCTTCGAGGCTGTTGTACGGCGTCACCAGAATCAATCTGGTCGCCGGACGCTGACTCGCCAGCCGCACCGCCACCCCCGATCCCAGGCTGCGGCCGATCACGGCAATCTGCGGATGGCTGGCGTACACCTGATCAAACAGCGCCAGCGCATCTTCGGCAATCGCTTCTTCCGAAGGTGAGCCGCCGCTGCCACCGAAGCCCCGGTAGTTCAGCAAAAACACCGCGTAGTCGGGAAAAGCCTCACTGAACGACGGCAGATTGCGCGACACATCCTCGGCATTGCCGCCAAAGTAGATCAGCGCTTTTGGCCCGGCATGCGCGCGCGTGGTCACCCACACATCGGCCTCCGGCATCGCCAGTTTCAGCCGCGAATCTTCCGTAGTCACGGCGTTGTCAGGCTGGGGGAAATAGATCAGCGAGCGCTGAAAAATGAACAGCGCCCCGCACAGCAACAGGTAGAGGGCGATGAGCAAGGCGACGAGTGACATCAGTTTTCTGGACATTCGACTAACTTTAACGGGGCGCGGGTGTTCGCAGTCGCAGTGTAGTCCAGCGAATCGGGCCGGCAGCCGTCGCACATAACGTGCAACAGATTCACGCAGCAGGGGAACCCGCATGAGCCACACTGAGGGTTGCTCCCGTCGCCGCTTGCTCACGCTGGCTGCCGGGGTTTCGGCGGTCCTGACCTTTGACCGGGCGTTGGCCACTGCCATCACGCCGACTGCCACTTCGCCGAGCCAGGCAGGAGACCAGACCATGCAGACCCGCGCCATCCCTTCCAGCTCCGAGCTGTTGCCCATGGTGGGCGTGGGCACTTATCGCGGCTTTGACGTTGCCCCCGGTGATCCGGCTTATAAGCTATTGCCAGCAGTGCTCGACGAGCTGTTCAAAAAGGGTGGCACGTTGATCGACAGCTCGCCGATGTATGGCCGCGCCGAGCAAACTACTGGCGAGCTGCTATCGATTCACGAACCGCGTTCACCCGCGTTTCTGGCGACAAAGGTCTGGACCCGAGGGCGCAAGGAAGGTATCGCGCAGATGGAGGAATCCTTCCGTCTGCTGCGCACCGGACGCATCGACCTGATGCAGATCCACAATCTGCTGGACTGGCAGAGCCATCTGCCAATCCTGCGCGAATGGAAAGAACAGGGGCGCATTCGCTACATCGGCATCACCCATTACACGCCGTCGGCCTACGATGAAGTCGAAGCAGTGCTCAAGGCCGAACAACTGGATTTTTTGCAAATCAACTACGCCCTCGATGACCGTGGCGTGGAGAAACGCATTCTGCCGCTGTGCCGTGAACGCGGGGTGGCGGTGATCTGCAATCGGCCTTTTGGCGGCGGCGGGTTGCTCGCCCGTCTCAAGGTCAAGCCGTTGCCGGCCTGGGTCTCGGACGTGCAGGTCAACAGCTGGCCGCAACTGGCGCTGAAGTTTTTGCTGTCGCACCCGGCGGTGACTTGCGTGATTCCCGGCACCGGCAATCCGCGCTACATGGCCGACAACGCTGGCGCCGGCTTCGGGCCGATGCTCACCGATGCGCAGCGCCACCAGTTGATTGCGCTGCTGGGGTAGGCGGTCAACCGCGATACCGCAACGCCTCCACCAACAACGCGAACGCCGGCGCCGCCTGCCGTCGGCTCGGGTAGTACAGGTGGTAACCGGCAAACGTCGGGCACCAGTCTGCCAGCACTTGCACCAGACGCCCGTCGGCCAGATACGGCGCGACGATATTTTCCGGAATGTAGCTGAGGCCGAAACCGTCGACTGCGGCGTCGAGTAGCGGGTAGACACCGTTCAGTGTGACTTGCCCGGACACCCGCACCTTGAGGCTTTCGTCACCCTTCTCGAATTCCCAGGTGTACAGCCCGCCGTTGGTGGGCAGGCGCAAGTTGTTGCAGGCGTGGTCAGTCAAATCTCTTGGCGTTTGCGGGTGTGTACGGTTGGCGAAATAGGCCGGCGAGCCGACCACCGCCATGCGCATGTCCGGGCCGATGCGGGTGGCGATCATGCCTTGGGCCACGTCTTCGCCCAGCCGAATGCCGGCGTCGAAGCCTTGTCCGGCGATGTCGACGAAACCGTAATCGCAGATCACCTCGACGGCGATGTCCGGGTACTGGGGCAGGAATTCCTTGAGCACCGGGCGCAGCAGCCAGTTCAGCGAATGGTCGGTGGCGCTGATGCGGATCCGGCCGGCCGGGGTTTCGCGCAGGTTGCTCAGGGCCGCCAGTTCCTGTTCGATCTCTTCGAAGCGTGGGCCGATGGTCTGCAGTAAATGTTCGCCAGCCTCGGTGGGTGAGACGCTGCGCGTGGTGCGGGTCAGCAGGCGCAGGCCCAGGCGCGCCTCAAGGGCGCGGATGGTATGGCTGAGCGCCGATTGCGATACGCCGAGTTTGGCTGCGGCTTTGGTGAAGCTGCGCTCGCGGGCCACAGCGAGGAAGGCGAGCAGGTCACTGGCGTTTTCTCGAAGCATTGATGAGTGTCCTGCATAAGTTTTTTCGAATTTTAGTCGATTATCTGAAGAGTACGGCTCGGTAAAGTGCGGCTATTGATCACCGGAGACCATCGCCATGAACCCGATTGCCGCTTCTGCACTGACCCTGTCCTTACTGGCGGGTGAGGCCCAGGCCAACGAATCCCCGCGCGTCATTGTTACTCCCAACGGCTCGCAACCCTCGGCCCAAGGCCCGGCAGACTGGTTCACCGGCACTGTGCGTGTTGACGCGCCGTTCAAGGGCAGCGATGCCGCGCGTGTCAGCGGCGCCACGGTGACCTTCGAACCCGGCGCACGCACGGCGTGGCATACCCATCCGTTGGGTCAGACGTTGATCGTCACCGCCGGTTCAGGTTTTGTTCAAGAGTGGGGTCAGCCGGTTCGACAGATCCGTCCCGGCGATACGGTGTGGATCGCGCCGCAGGTGAAGCACTGGCATGGCGCCGCACCGACCACGGCGATGACGCACATTGCGATTGCCGAAGTGCTGGACGGTGAAGTGGTGGAGTGGATGGAGCAGGTGAGTGCTGAGCAGTATTTGCGATCCGAGTGACGCGGTTCCCTCACCCCAGCCCTCTCCCGGAGGGAGAGGGGGCCGATTGGGGGATGTCTGTGAGCACTACGCTGAGTCCATAATTGACACGACCTCTCATGTCGGCGCATCCCATAAGACAACTCGGTCAGTCCCCTCTCCCTTTGGGAGAGGGTTAGGGTGAGGGGCTTTTCCAGGTTGCTCAGGTCATCTCCGGCAACGAATCGAGGATCTTGTCCAGCGTAATCGGATACTCACGCACCCGCGCCCCGGTGGCGTTGTAGATCGCATTCGCTACCGCCGCGCTCACGCCGCAAATCCCCAGTTCCCCCACACCCTTGGCTTTCATCGGCGATGAAATCGGATCGGTCTCATCGAGGAAAATCACCTCCTGATGCGGGATGTCGGCATGCACCGGCACCTCGTATCCGGCCAGATCGTGATTGACGAAAAAGCCCAGCCGCTTGTCCACCGCCAGCTCTTCCATCAACGCCGCGCCGACGCCCATGGTCATCGCGCCGATCACCTGGCTGCGTGCGGCTTTCGGGTTGAGAATCCGTCCCGCCGCGCACACCGCGAGCATGCGCCGCACGCGGACTTCGCCGGTCGCTGCATCCACCGCAACCTCCACGAAATGCGCGCCGAAAGTCGATTGCTGATACTGCTTGGCGAGGTCGGCGAACTCGATGCTGTCCTCGGCCTCGACCACGCCATCTTTTGCCGCATCACGCAGCGGCAGGGTCTTGCCGCCGGCGCGCACCTGACCGTCGGCGAACTCGACATCACTACCGCTCATGCCCAGCTTCGTCGCCACCGCTTCACGCAGTTTCATGCACGCGGCATACACCCCGGCAGTCGAGCAGTTGCCGCCGAACTGGCCACCGGAGCCGGACGATACCGGGAAGGTCGAATCCCCCAGATGCACGCTGACGTCCGCCAGGTCCACGCCCATCATCTCGGCCGCGGTCTGCGCAATGATCGTGTAGCTGCCGGTGCCGATATCGGTCATGTCGGTTTCCACCGTGACCTTGCCGTCGCGCTCCAGCCGCACCCGGGCGCCGGACTTCAGCAGCAGGTTGTTGCGAAACGCGGCGGCGACGCCCATGCCGATCAGCCAGCGACCTTCGCGACGGCTGCCGGGAGTAGCATTGCGCTGGTTCCAGCCGAATTTCTCGGCACCGGTCTGCAAGCATTCGATCAGGTGTCGCTGGGAAAACGGACGCTCGGTTTTCACCGGGTCGACCTGGGTGTCATTGAGGATGCGGAACTGCACCGGGTCGAGCTTGAGCTGCTCGGCCATTTCGTCCATGGCGATCTCCAGCGCCATCAGCCCCGGCGCTTCACCCGGCGCGCGCATGGAGTTGCCTTCGGGCAGATCCAGCGGCGCCCGGCGCATGGTCACCCGGCGATTTTCTCCGGCATAGAGCAACTGACTCGGCTGCGCGGCGACTTCGACTTTGCCGTCCTTGAGGTTGCCCGACCAGCCTTCGTGGGCGATGGCGCTGAGCTTGCCGTCCGCCGTGGCGCCCATCCGAATGCGCTGGATCGTGGCCGGGCGATGGGTGGTGTTGTTGGCCATTTGCGGGCGGGCGAGGGCGACTTTCACCGGGCGGTTGGCCAGGCGCGCACCGAGGGCGGCGAGGATTGCGTCCGCACGAATGAACAGTTTGCCGCCGAAGCCGCCGCCAATATACGGCGAGATCAGGCGCACGTTTTCCTTGGGCAGGCCAAGGGTCGTGGCGACGTCGCCGACGCTCCAGGCGATCATCTGATTGGAGGTCCACAAGGTCAGATGATCACCTTTCCACGCGGCCAGGGTCGCGTGCGGCTCCATCATCGCGTGGGACTGATCGGGAGTGGTGTAGGTCTGGTCGAATTGCACCGGCGCAGCGGCGAAGGCTTTGTCGAAATCGCCGTGGGTGACGTCGGGCAACTCGTCGTCTTCGACGCCTTGGTCAAGCACGTTGGCCAGTTCGAACTCGCCTTTGGCCGCGACGTAATCGACCTTGACCAATTGCGCCGCAGCGCGAGCCTGTTCGAAGGTCTCGGCAACCACCAGCGCCACGGCCTGGTGATAGTGCTGCACCTCGGGCCCAGCGAGCAGCGGCGCCGAGTTGTATTGGCCTTTGCCAAGCTTGCCGGCATTGGCGGCGGTGACGATGGCCAGCACGCCGGGCGCCGCTTGTGCAGCGTCGAGATCGATGTGGCTGATGCGGCCCTTGGCGATGGCCGAGCCGACCATGAAACCGTAAGCCTGATTCGCCACGGCCTCGTGCTGCTCGTAGGCATATGGCGCCTGACCGCTGGTTTTCAGCGGGCCTTCGATGCGGTCGGTGGGTTTGCCGACGACCTTGAGCTGGTCAATCGGGTTGGTGGTGGCGGGCGTGTCGAACTTCATGCTTCATCCCTCGCTTGCGCCAACACCGAGCCGAGCGTGCGCTCGACCAGGGTCAGTTTGAATTGGTTGTCGTGGGTTGGCGTGGCACCGTCGAGCAAGCGTTCGCTGACGGCTTTTGCGCCTTTGGGCAGCAACGCGTCGGCGGCTTCCACCCGCCACGGTTTCGGCGCAATACCGCCGATCGCCACACGGCCGCTGCCGTCCTTTTGCAGGATCAGACCGACCGACACCAGCGCGAAAGCGTACGACGAGCGATCGCGCACCTTGTGATAAATGTGCGTGCCGCCAACCGGGGGCGGCAGGGTTACCGAAGTGATCAACTCGCCGGGCGTGAGGCTGGTTTCGATGTTCGGCGTGTTGCCCGGCAGTTGATGAAAATCGGCGATGGCGATGCTGCGTGTGCTGCCGTCCGGCTTCACCGTTTCAACCTGCGCGTCGAGGGCGCGCATGGCAATCGCCATGTCACTCGGGTGGGTGGCGATGCAGGCGTCGCTGACGCCGATCAGCCCCAATTGACGACTGACCCCGACAATCGCCGCGCAGCCACTGCCGGGCTGGCGTTTGTTGCAGGCCTGATTGACGTCGTAGAAGTACGGGCAGCGGGTGCGTTGCAGCAGGTTGCCGGCGGTGCTCGCCATGTTGCGCAACTGGCCCGAGGCCCCGGCGAGCAGAGCGCGGGAGAGCAACGCGTAATCCTTGCGCACGCGGCTGTCAGCGGCCAGATCGGTGTTGCGCACCAGCGCGCCGATGCGCAATCCGCCTTCAGGCGTGGCTTCGATTTGATCGAGGCCCAGGTGGTTGACGTCGATCAGGTGCAACGGGGTTTCGATGTCGAGTTTCATCAGGTCCAGCAGGTTGGTGCCACCGGCGATGAACTTCGCGCCTTCGACCTGCGCCGCCAGCGTTGCGGCTGCGGCGGGGGAATCGGCGCGGCTGTAATTGAACGCTCTCATGCTGGCACCTGCGCGACTTCAGTGATGGCTTCGATGATGTTCGAGTAGGCGCCGCAGCGGCAGATGTTGCCGCTCATGCGTTCCTGGAATTCGCTGGCGATCAGTTGCGGGGCTTCGGTCAGGCTCGGGCTGACGTGGCTGGGAATGCCCTCGCGGATTTCCTTGAGCACCGCCACCGCCGAACAGATCTGCCCCGGCGTGCAATAGCCGCACTGGTAGCCGTCATGCTTGATGAACGCGGCCTGCATCGGGTGCAGGTTGTTGGGCATGCCCAGGCCTTCGATGGTGGTGATCTCGCTGCCTTCATGCATCACCGCAAGCGTCAGGCAGGAGTTGATCCGGCGGCCGTCGGCGATGACGGTGCAGGCACCGCACTGGCCGTGGTCGCAGCCTTTTTTGCTGCCGGTCAGGTGCAGGTGTTCGCGCAGGGCATCGAGCAGGGTGGTGCGGTTGTCCACCTCAAGGGCTTGGGGTTTACCGTTGACGTTGATCGTCAGTTTGGCCATGGCGGGCTGCTCCAGACTGGCCGCGTAGGCCTTGAGGCTAATGAAGGGGGGCATTGCAAACGCGGTGGCGGTCACCGCGCCGAGGATCAGGAATCTTCGTCGGGAAATCGTCATGCTTCGATTCCTCTCTGGCTTAATCAGGACGGCAGGGATTGAAGGGCCCAAACGGGCGCGCCGGCATGTTTACCGGTCTCGTTCTTGGAATGACCTGCGCGGAGGGGAAAAGGTTTTTGCGGATTTGCGCTATAGAGTTATGCGCATGGCTCATCAATCTTCTGATCGACATAGTCAATTTTGGAGGGGCATGCCTATCAATGTGGGAGGGGGCTTGCTCCCGAAGGCGTCGGAACAGTTCGTCTATGAGTTGAATGACACACCGCTTTCGCGAGCAAGCCCGCTCCCACAGTGGAATGCATTCCAAATGTGGGAACGGGGTTGTTCCCACGGAGAATGCAATCCTGGTGGGGAAATAGCTTGTTCCCAAAGGGCAATGCAGTCCAAATGTTGGAGCGGGCTTGCTCGCGAAGAGGCCCCTACAAGCGACATCAATGCCCGCCAACCACCATGTGCGTAAACGGCGCCACATACGCCTGCAACGTCACCAGCCCGCCCACCAGGATGGCCAGCACGATCGAGTGAAAGAACACGTAGCGCAGAATCTCGCCCTCATGCCCATACCAGCGGGTCGCGGTGGAGGCGACCACGATCGATTGCGCATCGACCATCTTGCCCATCACCCCGCCGGAACTGTTGGCCGCTGCCATCAGCACCGGGCTGATGCCCAGCTGTTCCGAGGTCACCCGTTGGAGTCCGCCGAACAGCACGTTCGACGCTGTGTCCGAGCCAGTCAATGCCACGCCGAGCCAGCCGAGCAGGGTGCCGAACATCGGGTAGAACACCCCCGTCGCGGCAAACGCCAGACCCATGGTGGCGTCCAGTCCGGAATAACGCGTGAGAAATCCTAGCGCCAGCATCGCGGCAATGGTGATCAGCGAAAAGCGCACCACCCACAACGTGCGCAGGTATTGCTTGATCAGTTGCGGGATCGAATAGCCCATTAGCAGCCCGCCGACAATCGCCGCCAGCAGGATGCCGCTGCCGGTGGCAGTGAACCAGGTGAACTTGTAGATCGCCTCTTCGGCTTTCGGCGCCGGCACCACCGGCGGGACTTTCTGCACTTGCAGGTGCAGGGTGGTGAAGGTCAGCGCCGGCGAGAAAATCGGGTTGGCCTCATTCAGCGGTTTGCCTTGCGCATCAAGTTTCACCGAATGGGTTATCGGGTCCAGCGCCGGGCGCACGTCGAAGACGTTCTTGAAGCCCTGGGTGCCCCAGGCAAACACGAACACCGTGAGGATGATCCACGGCATCCACGCACGCATCACCGCCGGGCGCGCCTGATCGCGGAATGCGGCGCTGGCGGTGACTGTTTCTTCCTCGACCCTGGAGTTATCGACCCGCCCGGACAGGGCGGCTGAGGTGTACACCGTCGCCGGTTTCCAGACCCGCAGAAACAACGTCAGGCAGGCCATGGAAATCAGCGCGGCGATCACGTCCACCAGCATCGGCCCGTGGAAGTTCGACACGAGGAATTGCGGCACCGCGAAGCTGACCCCGGCCACCAGAATCGCCGGCCAGATCTCCAGCATCTTGCGCCACCCGGCAAACGCCCAGATCAGCCAGAACGGCACCAGCACCGAGAAAAACGGCAACTGTCGACCGACCATCATCGACAGCTCCATCTCATCCAGCCCGGTGACCTTGGCCAGGGTGATGATCGGCGTGCCGAGGGCGCCGAACGCCACCGGGGCGGTGTTGGCAATCAACGCCAGCCCCGAGGCGGCCAACGGCGAAAAACCGAGGCCGATCAGAATCGCCCCGGTCACCGCCACCGGCGTGCCGAACCCGGCCGCGCCTTCGAAAAACGCGCCGAAGCAGAACGCGATCAGCAGCAACTGCAAACGCCGGTCATCGGTGATCCGCGCGAGGGAGTCCTGCAGCACTTTGAATGAGCCGTTCTCGGTGGTCAGGCGATGCAGAAAGATGATGTTGAGCACGATCCAGCCGATCGGCAGCAAGCCGTTGGCCGCACCGAAAAGCGCTGCAGAGCCGGCCATGCTCGCCGGCATGCCGAAGGCGAAGATCGAGATGAGCAGGGCCGACGCCAACGCCAACAGAGCGGCCAGATGCGCCTTGACGTGAAAGAACGCCAGCGCCGCGAGCATCACCACCACCGGCACCGCGGCCATGAGCGTGGAGATCAGCGGGTTACCGAACGGGTCGTAGATTTGCTGCCAGACCATGGTCCACCTCTGCTTGTTGTTATCGAGGCGCAGATCCGTTGCGTGGGAGTCGCTAAGCAGCAGTATAGGTGGCATTTCGCCGCTGCCCGGATGCTGGCGGCGGGCCGATCAACGGTCGTGGTCGGGCAGTGAATCAAAGTCCTTTTGTCCGGTCGTATCAGCGGCTGCGCGCACTGCGTCCTGAAGGCGCGGGCAGTGACAGCCGTTCCGTGGTCAAGACCTTGGTGTTAGGGAAGTTTGAATGAAGCGTGCAACAACCTTGCTGTTGACGATATCCGCCGCTGTTTTGCTGGCTGGCTGTGTGGCGGACTTTGATGATGATCATCGCCACGGACGACATTACGACCGTGATCACGGTCGCTACTACGACCATGACCGGCGTTGGGATGACCGCGACGATGGTCGTCGCGACGGGCGTCGTTACTATCGTGATCGCGACGATGACTGAGTAGAAATCAAAAGGGCGTTCCCGCAACGGGAACGCCCTCGTCGATTAAAAATGAGCGCTCGCCCGGACGCTGGAATGCGCAGGCGCGGTGGCCTCGAGATCCAGCAAATGGGTGGCGAGTATGTCGCTCAGAAAGCGGAACTGATCGTTGATGCCCACCACTTCATTGCTGAAATGATTGCTCGCGGCGGGCATCAGCACATCGTCGAAATCTTCGTTGAACAGCAGCGCCTGGGACTTGCGCGAGACGACTTGCTGGTCGTAGTAGTTGCTGCCGAACACCGGGAAGCTCACGGAGAGGGTGATGGTGCGAATCATGATGGGTACTCCTCGTTGCGTCTCGGATGGGTGAATCGTGCCTTCGCCGGGCGGCGGGCGGAAGGCAATCGTGGCGATGGTGAATATCGACGGCGTTGATGGTTGATGCTTCCCCCTGTGGGAGCGGGCTTGCTCGCGAAGGGGCCGGCACAGCCAACATCTTCATGGCTGACCCACCGCTTTCGCGAGCAAGCCCGCTCCCACAGGGGGAACGCATTTCAAAGTGAGAGCGCCCGTCCGGCCACAACCGACAAATGGCCCAATACCCGCACCTATACTCAAATCTGTTTTCCTCCATTCAAGGACTCCACCACCGTGAACCTGCGTGCGCTGAGCCTCGCCGCACTGTGTCTGCTGGCTGGCTGTGCCTCCTCGGCACGGGCTCCGGTGGCGCCGCGAGCAGTGGTGGTGTCCCCGGCGACCTGGCAGGAGATCGATCGCGACATCGTCAGCGCCTCGCAGCAATCCACCGAGCAAGTCAAAGTATTTGCCCGTGGCTCGATGGAACATTGGCGCACTCGCGTCTATCAGCAAACTGAAGAAAATTTCATTCCGTGGTTCAGCAGCTACTGGACCCAGGAATGGCTGTCGATGAAGGTCAGTTGGTACACCATCAGTGCCGGCGGCGAGCAGGATGCGTCGGCCAAGCGCCTGGCGAGCTATCTGCTTGAACAATATCAGGAAAGAGTGCTGGAACCGGTGGCGGTGGAGATCGATCCGGATGCGATCCTCGGGCAGGCCACGGCGTTCTACGCGCAACTGATGGCCCAGCAGATGCCGCTCATCGCCCAGCGTTACGGTGTGCCGGTGGCCCAGCTCAACGGGCGTCTGCAGAAAGTCCCGGCGATTGCCCTCGGCCCGCCGCCGGCGCGGGATGCGTCGCTGTATCAAATCATCAGCACCGAGCCGCTGAACACCTTGCCGGCGTATGCCGCGTTGATCGACAAGATCCACACCGAAGGCGGCAGCAAAGGCATCGCTTCGACCGACGCCGGCATGGCCCCCGTGGCCAAACGCGCCAGCCAGCGGATGGAGGCGGAAATGGCTCCGCGCGGGGCGGCCAGTGCGGTGGCGGCTGCGGCGGGCAAGTTGGTAGGCGGGGTGATCTCGATCGGTGTAGCGGGCATCCGCGCGATCATCCAGGCCAGTGATCGGCCCGACAGCGAAGCGCTGATTCGCAGCAGCCTGGGCAGCACGTTCGACAAGGCCTGGGCGAAACTGCTGCAGAACCCGACCACCGGGGTCATGGCCGGAACCCTGCATATCGCCGGGCAGGTCGAGGGCAACCTTGGCGGGGGCGAACAACCGTCGGTCGGGCAGGGCGTGAATCGTCTCGAATGGCAGCCGCCGCAATCGACTACCCGGCAGATCGAACCCAACGTGCAAGGAGAGTGATCATGGCTTACATCGATATTTTTGTAGCACCCGTGCCGAATGCCAATCGCGAACAGTACAAAAAACACTGTGAGATCGCCGCGAAACTGTTCAAGGAATACGGAGCGAAGGAGGTGGTTCAGTGCTGGGGCGATGACGTGCCGGACGGCAAAGTCACGTCATTCCCGATGGCGGTAAAACTCAAGGACGGCGAGACGGTGTCGTCCGGCTGGCTGATCTGGCCCGACAAAGCCACCCGCGATGCCGGCATGGCAAAGATGATGGACGACCCGCGCATGCAACCGGACGTCAACCCGATGGGGTTTGATGGGCAGCGGATGATCTTTGGGGGCTTCAAGAACCTTCTTGAATCCTGAAGACCAGCGCAAATCCATTGTGGGAGCGGGCTTGCTCGCGAAGGGGTCGGCACTGCCACTATCTTCATGGCTGACCCACCGCTTTCGCGAGCAAGCCCGCTCCCACAATGGCCTGTGGTCACTCTGGGGAGGGGGTTATCCGGCAGCTTTTGCGGTTGCGGATTTGCTCTTCCGTTGGCCGTTCGCGGACGAATTCGAAACGCGGTTCACCTTCGCTGTAATGCACTAGCCAGCCCCATTCCAGCTCGGTTTCATCCTGCCCTGGGCTGGGTGGCTGGGCCCACCACGGTTCTTTGCTGAGGATCTCGCGCATGGCGACCTCCGGTTCGATGGCAATCCTTGAACTATAGCCGGGTGTCGCCAGTCGTCAGAGGAGCCTGTGTAGAATCGGCTGATCGACGAGCGAAGGAGCAGGGCCATGACCGATGATGCGCGCAGGGATGAACCGTTCAAGCGACTGTTTTTTGCCCTCGACTGCCCGCCACCGCAACGCAAGGCCATTGCCCAGTGGCGCGGCGAGCTGGGGTTGCGCACCGGCAAAGCGGTGCCGGCGGATAACTTTCACCTGACGCTGCTGTTCCTCGGTGCCGTACCGCTGGCGCAGATCAATGAAGTGTGCGAAGCCGCTGGCAAGGTGCGCACGCCGGGTGAGCCGTTACGGATTGCGCTGGATCGTCTGCAGGTTTGGCATCGCGCCGGGATTCTGTCTTTGGCGCCGGAGCAGGCCCCGCCGGGTTTGTTGCGCCTGGTGTATGCGCTGGAGCAGGCGATGCTGCCGTTCGGCTTTGAAGAATCACCACGCGAGTTTCGCCCGCACCTGACCCTGGCCCGTGACTATCGAACAGAGGCGCCGGAGGCCACTACGCCGCCGGAGTTTTTCCTGCGCGCCGAGCGCTTTGCCTTGTTCGAATCGCACAAGGGTCGCTATCGAATCCTGCAGGATTGGCCATTGAATTGAGCGCAGAAAAAAAGGCGCCCGAGGGCGCCTGAAATTCACCTGAGCCGAGGGAGCCAGGTGAGGCCGTTCATTGCAGGGTGCAGCGGTGGTAAGGCGCTGCGTGAACGGGAAACCGTAAACTTTCAAGCTGACACCTATCTCCTGTGGGAGTGGGCTTGCTCACGAAGGCGTCAGGTCAGTCAATTCATCTGTGCCTGACACTGCGCTTTCGCGAGCAAGCCCGCTCCCACAGGGTTATTCGGTTATTTACCGAGCTTCACCCGGGTCCAGCCGCGGGTCATGATCCGCTGGGTGGCAATCGGCTGATCCGGCACCGCATACAACGTCGCCATTACCGCCTGCGATGGATACGAACCCGGATCGTTGCGGATCGCTTCGTCCACCAGTGGCGTCGCCGCCGAGTTGGCGTTGCTGTAGCCGTTGCTGTTGGTGATCTCGGCGATGATATCCGGGCGCATCAGGAAGTTCATGAACAGGTAGGCGTTCTCGACGTTCGCCGCATCGCGCGGGATCGCGACCATGTCGTAGAAACTGCCGGCGCCTTCCTTCGGAATGCTGTAATCGATCTGCACTTTGTTGCCGGCTTCCACCGCACGGGCCTTGGCCTGCAGCACGTCACCGGAGTAACCGACCGCCACGCAGATATTGCCGTTGGCCAGGTCCGAGATGTACTTCGAGGAATGGAAGTACGCCACGTACGGGCGGATCTTCATGAACAGTGCTTCGGCTTCGAGGATGTGCGCCTTGTCCTTGTCGTTCACCGGGTAGCCCAGATAGTGCAGGGCGGCCGGGATCATTTCGGTCGGCGAATCGAGGAAGCTGATGCCGCAGGCTTTCAGCTTCTCGGCGTTTTCCGGCTTGAACAGCAAGTCCCAGGAGTTGGTCGGGGCCTTGGCGCCGAGCACTTCCTTGACCTTGTCCGGGTTGTAGCCGATGCCGATCGAGCCCCACATGTACGGGAACGCGTGAGCGTTGTCCGGATCACTGGCGGAGGCGTTTTTCAGCAGCACCGGGTTGAGATTTTTCCAGTTCGACAGCTTCGATTTGTCCAGTGGCTGATAGACCCCGGCCTTGATCTGCTTGGCCAGGAAACTGTTGGACGGCACGACGATGTCGTAACCGGATTTGCCCGCCAGCAAACGCGCCTCGAGGGTCTCGTTGCTGTCGAACACGTCGTAGGTCACCTGGATGCCGGTCTCGTCTTCGAACTTCTTGACGGTGTCCGGCGCGATGTAATCGGACCAGTTGTAAACACGCAGCACCTTGTCGTTGGCCTGGACGCCCGTGGCGATTGCGCCCATTAAGGACAGTGTCAGCAGAGTCCTGCCAAACATTTTCATCGGTGAAACTCCATTCTTTTTATTCAAAAACACAAACCGGGTGTACGTAAAACCTGTGGCGAGGGAGCTTGCTGTGGTGAGGGGATTTATCCCCGATGGGTCGCGAAGCGGCCCCAAGCCAGGCACTTGCGGTGTAACAGGGACACCGCATGCAATGGTTTGGCGACTGCTTCGCAGCCGATCGGGGATGAATCCCCTCACCACAGTGTTCATCGGTGTTGCTTAGGCGGTGGCTGCGCGCTGAGGCTGCCACGCCTCATTCGCCGTCTGATCCATCGCTTCCTGAATCGCCTTCTTGCGGTTGGCTTCTGCCTTGCGGCCGAAGTACCAGACCAGGAAGGTCACCAGCGACACCGCGAGCAGAATCAGGCTGGCCACGGCGTTGATCTCAGGCTTCACGCCCAAACGCACCGCCGAGAACACTTCCATCGGCAGCGTGGTCGAACCCGGGCCGGAGACGAAGCTCGCCAGCACCAGGTCATCCAGCGACAGGGCGAACGACATCATTCCGCCCGCTGCCAGCGACGGCGCGATCATTGGAATGGTGATCAGGAAAAACACCTTGAACGGCTTGGCCCCCAGATCCATCGCAGCTTCTTCGATCGACAGATCCAGCTCACGCAAGCGGGCGGAGACTACCACCGCCACATAGGCGGCACAAAACGTGGTGTGGGCGATCCAGATCGTGACGATGCCACGCTCCTGTGGCCAGCCGATCAGTTGCGCCATCGCCACGAACAGCAGCAACAGCGACAGACCGGTGATCACCTCAGGCATTACCAGTGGCGCCGTCACCAGACCGCCAAACAGCGTGCGACCCTTGAAGCGCGTCACTCGCGTCAGGACGAAGGCGGCGAGGGTGCCCAGTGCGACGGCGGCAATCGCGGTGTAGCAGGCGATTTCCAGCGAGCGCACCACCGAGCCCATCAGTTGCGTGTTGTCGAGCAGGCCGACGTACCACTTCACTGACCAGCCTCCCCATACCGTCACCAGTTTCGAGGCGTTGAACGAGTAGATCACCAGAATCAGCATCGGCAGATAAATGAACATCAGGCCGAAGATCAACATGAACTTGGAAAAACCGAAGCGTTTCATCCCCGTGCCTCCATCTCTTTGGCCTGGCTGCGGTTGAACAGCAGAATCGGCACAATCAGGATCAACAGCATCACCACCGCCAGCGCAGACGCCACCGGCCAGTCGCGGTTATTGAAGAACTCTTGCCACAGCACGCGACCGATCATCAGCGTCTCCGGGCCACCCAGCAGTTCCGGAATCACGAACTCGCCGACCACTGGAATGAACACCAGCATGCAACCGGCGATGATGCCGTTCTTGGCCAGCGGCACGGTGATTTTCCAGAAGTTGTTGAAGTTGCTCGAACCTAGATCCGACGCGGCTTCCAGCAGGCTGCCGTCGTGTTTCACCAGGTTGGCGTACAGCGGCAACACCATGAATGGCAGGTACGCATAGACCACGCCGATATACACCGCGGTGTTGGTGTTGAGGATCTCGATCGGGTGATCGGTGAGCCCGGTCCACATCAGAAATGCATTGAGCAGACCGTTGTTGCTGAGGATGCCCATCCACGCATACACGCGGATCAGGATCGCGGTCCAGGTCGGCATCATGATCAACAGCAGCAGGACGTTTTGCGCTTCCTTGCTCGCCTTGGTGATTGCGTAGGCCATCGGGAAACCGATCACCAGGCACATCATCGTGCTCAGCGCCGCGACCTTCAGCGAACCGAGGTAGGCCGACAGGTACAGCTCGTCTTCGCCGAGCATGGTGTAGTTGCCGATGTTGAGCATCAGCTGGAATTTCTGTTCGGCGTAGGTGTAGATCTCCGAGTACGGCGGGATCGACAGCGCAGCCTCCGAGAAGCTGATCTTCATCACCAGGAAGAACGGCAGCATGAAGAACAGGAACAGCCAGATGAACGGGATGCCGATGACGAACTTTCGCCCGCTGGGCACCAGGCGCAGGAATTGCTGATTGAAGGTTCTCATGAGCGCAGTACCACGCCGCTGTCGTCTTCCCACCACACGTAGACCTTGTCGTCCCAGGTCGGACGCGCGCCACGGCGTTCGGCGTTGGCCATGAACAACTGGACGATCTTGCCGCCGGGCAGTTCGACGTAGAACACCGAGTGGCCGCCGAGGTAGGCGATGTCATGCACCTTGCCTTCGGACCAGTTGTAGCGGGTCTCTGGCTTGAGCGTGCTGACGAGCATTTTTTCCGGGCGGATCGCGTAGGTGATCGACTTGTCTTGCACCGAAGTGCTGACGCCGTGGCCGACGTAGATCTTCTGCTGCAGGTCCGGGCTGTGGATGATCGCGTGACCTTCAAGGTCTTCCACCACGGTGCCGTCGAAGGCGTTCACGTTGCCGATGAATTCGCAGACCATGCGGCTGACCGGTGCTTCATAGATGTCGACCGGGCTGCCGATCTGGGCGATCCAGCCCAGGTGCATGATCGCGATGCGCTCGGCCATGGTCATGGCCTCTTCCTGGTCGTGGGTCACCATCACGCAGGTCACGCCGACGCGCTCGATGATCTCGACCAGTTCCAGTTGCATCTGCGAACGCAGTTTTTTATCCAGGGCGCCCATCGGTTCGTCGAGCAGCAACAGCTTCGGACGTTTCGCCAGGGAGCGGGCGAGGGCCACGCGCTGGCGCTGACCACCGGACAACTGATGGGGTTTGCGTTTGGCGTATTGGGTCATGTGCACCAGGCGCAGCATCTCTTCGACGCGGGCGTCGATTTCGCTGGCTGGCAAACGGTCCTGCTTGAGGCCGAAGGCGATGTTCTGCGCCACAGTCATGTGCGGGAACAGCGCGTAGGACTGGAACATCATGTTGATCGGCCGCTCGTACGGCGGCATGTCGGTGATGTCCACACCGTCGAGCAGAATCCGCCCTTCGGTCGGCCGCTCGAAACCGGCGAGCATGCGCAGCAGGGTCGATTTGCCCGAGCCGGAGCCACCGAGCAGGGCGAAGATTTCGCCCTGATGGATCTCCAGGGACACATCGTCCACTGCCGTGGTTTCGTCGAACTTCTTGGTGACACGATCGACTTTCACCAGAACCTTTTTCGGTTGCTGGTGGCCTTCAAGTGCCTTCCGGTAAGTGCTGGAGGCGTTTGCCATGTGAAACTCCCAACAGGTTTCGTTCGCTCGGCCAACGTGGCCGGGCTTAAGTGGATTGCAAGCCTGCAGGTGCATTTCCGGTTGGATCACATCCCCCTGTGGGAGCGAGCTTGCTCGCGAAGACGTCGTGTCAGCCGACATCGTTGTTACCTGACACACCGCTTTCGCGAGCAAGCTCGCTCCCACAGGGTTTTGCGTTGTCCTGACGGGCACTGCTCCTACGATCCGGCTTGTTCGGCGCCGCCGTCCTGGCTGCCTGGGTCGTACTTGTTGTTATTACGGTTTGTTGTTTTCACGGATGACGGATGCGCACACGCGCAACCGCCGACCCCGTGGGGGCAGTAAACAGTTTTGAAATCCTGGGTTGAGTCAGCGCTGGTTGCGTCGCGCTGCCCGTTGCCGGCAGGCCGCGCCGAATGCCTGGAAAATCTTCAGGTAGTTCGGGTTGTCCAGCACCTGCCATTCCGGGTGCCATTGCACGCCGAGGGCGAAGGTCGGGCTGTGCTCGACCGAGATCGCCTCGATCAGGCCATCCGGCGCCACCGCTTCGGCACGCAGGCCGGGCGCGAGGCGGTCGATGCCCTGACTGTGAATCGAGTTGACCTGGAACTCGCCCGGCAACGCCAGCGCTTCGAACACGCCGCCCGCCAACACGCTCACGGCATGCGCCGGTGCGTATTGCACGGCCACGTCCGGGCTGTCGGCTTCACGGTGATCGAGCATGCCCGGCAGCTCGTGCACCTTTTGGTGCAGGCTGCCACCGAAGGCCACGTTCATTTCCTGGAAGCCACGGCAAATGCCGAGCACCGGAACGCCCGCCGCAATGGCTGCACGCAATAAAGGAAGGGTAGTGGCGTCCCGCGCCGGATCGTGATCCGTACCGGGTTCGCTGGCCGGGCCTTGATAGTGGAAGGGCTCCACGTTCGAGGGTGAGCCGGTCAGCAACAGACCGTCGAGCTGACCGAGCAGGTCTTCGATTTCAGTCAGTTTGCCAAGGGAAGGAATGACCACTGGAAGACCCTGAGCGCCAACGCTGACAGCACGTACGTACTTGTCGCCGCTGATGTGATAGGGGTGCAGGCCAATCTGTTTGACGCACGCAGTAACGCCGATCAATGGCTTGAATGCCATTTTTATTCACCTCGAAGTTTGACACTTGAACGAGCTTTTCCGGAGCTTAGCCTCGTTGATTTTAATTAACAACTGCCATGTAAAAAATTCTAAACGCCGTTCATCCAATCTTCATGATTCCAGGCCTTGCGGCGCCTGCATTGGCACGTGAGTGTTAAAAAAAGCCCGAAAAATAAACGCTGAGCGGCTAGGTGTTCGCTATTGACTTCACTTTGCCTTTCGGATTGACTGGCTCGGCGAAACAGCGGTGAACATAATAATTAACAGCTAAATAGGTGCATCATGTCGGTCCCTCTGCGTGCCGTTCAACTCAACGAAGCAAACGCATTCCTTAAGAAACATCCTGAGGTTTTGTACGTCGACCTTCTGATTGCAGACATGAACGGTGTGGTGCGCGGCAAGCGCATCGAGCGCACCAGTCTTCACAAGGTTTACGAGAAAGGCATCAACCTGCCGGCCTCGCTCTTCGCCCTCGACATCAATGGCTCCACCGTGGAAAGCACCGGCCTGGGCCTGGACATCGGCGACGCCGACCGCATCTGCTACCCGATCCCGGGCACCCTGAGCATCGAGCCGTGGCAGAAGCGCCCAACCGCACAGTTGCTGATGACCATGCACGAGATCGAGGGCGAGCCGTTCTTCGCCGACCCGCGTGAAGTGCTGGCCAACGTGGTGCGCAAGTTCGATGAACTGGGCCTGACCATCTGCGCCGCGTTCGAACTGGAGTTCTACCTGATCGACCAGGACAACGTGAACGGCCGTCCGCAGTCGCCACGTTCGCCGGTCTCCGGCAAGCGCCCGGTGTCGACTCAGGTGTATCTGATCGACGACCTCGACGAATACGTCGACTGCCTCCAGGACATTCTGGAAGGCGCGAAAGAGCAGGGCATTCCGGCTGACGCCATCGTCAAGGAAAGCGCCCCGGCGCAATTCGAAGTCAACCTGCATCACGTCTCCGACCCGATCAAGGCCTGCGACTACGCGGTGTTGCTCAAGCGTCTGGTGAAGAACATCGCCTATGACCACGAGATGGACACCACCTTCATGGCCAAGCCGTATCCGGGCCAGGCGGGCAACGGTCTGCACGTGCACATTTCGATCCTGGACAAAGAAGGCAACAACATCTTCGCCAGCGAGGATCCCGAGCAGAACGCCGCGCTGCGACACGCGATCGGCGGTGTGCTGGAGACCCTGCCTGCGCAAATGGCGTTCCTGTGCCCGAACGTCAACTCGTACCGCCGCTTCGGCGCGCAGTTCTACGTGCCGAACTCGCCGAGCTGGGGCATCGACAACCGCACCGTTGCGGTACGTGTACCGACCGGTTCGGCTGACGCCGTGCGCATCGAACATCGCGTGGCCGGTGCCGACGCCAACCCGTACCTGCTGATGGCTTCGGTACTGGCCGGCATTCACCACGGCCTGACCAACCAGATCGAGCCGGGCGCGCCGGTTGAAGGCAACAGCTACGAGCAGAACGAACAGAGCCTGCCGAACAACCTGCGCGACGCACTGCGCGAGCTGGACGACAGCGAAGTCATGGCCAAGTACATCGACCCGATGTACATCGACGTGTTCGTCGCGTGCAAGGAAAGCGAGCTGGCCGAGTTCGAGAACTCGATTTCCGACCTTGAGTACAACTGGTATCTGCATACGGTGTGATGGTTTCGGCCCTCAAAAGCCAAGAGCCCCTCACCCTAACCCTCTCCCGGAGGGAGAGGGGACAGACCGGGGATGCTTGGGAAATCCTGCGACCTGAACCTGCTTTACCGAATCCATAATCGACTCGGTCATTCAGGTCGGCGCAACTCCCGAGACAACTCGGTCGGTCCCCTCTACCTCTGGGAGAGGGCTAGGGTGAGGGCAGCTATCTCAAGCCAGACACGACACCCCCAATTCCCCCTTGTCGAGCCACAACAATGACAACCACACGCAACGACTGGGAACAACGCTTCCAGTCCCTGACCATCGAATCCCGCGCGTTCATCAACGGTGAATATCGCCCGGCGATCAGCGGCGCCACCTTCGAATGCCTGAGCCCCGTCGACGGCCGTTTTCTCGCCTCCGTGGCCAGCACCGATGAAGCCGACGCCAACCTCGCCGTCGAAGTCGCGCGCCAATCGTTCAACTCCGGCGTGTGGGCCAACAAAGCCCCGGCCGAGCGCAAACGCATCCTGATCCGCTTCGCCGATCTGATCCTGCAACACCAGGAAGAACTGGCGCTGCTGGAAACCCTCGACATGGGTAAACCGATCAGCGACTCGATGAGCATCGACATCCCGGCGACCGCCAACGCGATCCGCTGGAGCGCCGAAGCCATCGACAAGATCTACGACGAAGTCGCCGCCACCCCGCACGATCAACTGGGTCTGGTGACCCGCGAGCCATCCGGCGTAGTCGCCGCGATCGTGCCGTGGAACTTCCCGCTGATCATGGCCAGCTGGAAATTCGCCCCGGCCCTGGCCGCGGGCAACTCGTTCATTCTCAAGCCTTCGGAAAAGTCGCCACTGACCGCGATCCGCATCGCGCAACTGGCACTGGACGCGGGCATCCCGAAAGGCGTGTTTAACGTGTTGCCGGGCTTCGGCCACACCGTCGGCAAGGCGCTGGCGCTGCACATGGACGTCGACGTGCTGGCCTTCACCGGCTCCACGGCGATTGCCAAACAACTGATGATTTATGCCGGCCAGAGCAACATGAAACGCGTCTGGCTCGAAGCCGGTGGCAAGAGCCCGAACGTGGTGTTTGCCGACGCTCCGGACTTGCGCGCGGCCGCCCAGGCTGCGGCCGGTGCGATCGCCTTCAACCAGGGCGAAGTGTGCACTGCCGGTTCGCGCCTGTTGGTCGAGCGTTCGATCCGCGAGCAATTCATCCCGCTGCTGGTGGAAGCGCTGCAAGCGTGGAAACCGGGGCACGCACTGGATCCTGCGACCACCGTCGGCGCGGTGGTTGATCAGCGTCAACTGGACAACGTGCTGCGCTACATCAGCATCGGTCGCGAGCAGGGCGCCGAGTTGATCGCCGGCGGCCAGCGCGCCCTCGAAGAAACCGGTGGCCTCTACGTGCAACCGGCGATCTTCGACGGCGTGACCAACGCCATGACCATCGCCCGCGAAGAAATCTTCGGCCCGGTGCTGTCACTGATCACCTTCGACACCGTTGAAGAAGCGCTGCAGATCGCCAACGACAGCATCTTCGGTCTCGCCGCCGGCGTCTGGACCAGCAACCTGAGCAAGGCGCACACCTTCGCCCGTGGCCTGCGCGCCGGCAGCGTCTGGGTCAATCAGTACGACGGCGGCGACATGACCGCGCCGTTCGGTGGCTTCAAACAGTCGGGCAACGGTCGCGACAAATCGCTGCACGCGTTCGACAAGTACACCGAGCTGAAAGCGACCTGGATCAAGCTCTAACTCTTTTACAACGGTGGTCGCTCCTAAGGGCGACCCTCGGAGAACAATAAAATGAAGCAACAACACGTCAACAGCTACTACGCCGCCACCCGCAACGAAGTCATCGACTTCCCGATTCTTGAAGAGTCGGTCGAGTGCGATGTCTGCATCATCGGCGCCGGCTACACCGGCCTGTCCTCGGCGCTGTTTCTGAGCGAGGCCGGTTATAAAGTCACGGTGCTGGAAGCGGCGAAAGTCGGCTACGGCGCCAGCGGTCGCAATGGCGGGCAACTGGTCAACTCCTACAGTCGCGACGTCGATGTGATCGAAGAACGCTACGGCGACAAGACGGCGGAAATCCTCGGCAGCATGATCTTCGAAGGCGCCGATATCATCCGTTCGCGGATCAAGGAATACGACATCAAATGCGACTACCGCCCGGGCGGGATCTTCGCGGCGATGAACAAGAAACAACTCAACGGCCTGGCCGAGCAGAAGCGCAGCTGGGAACGTTACGGCAACAAGAACCTGAAGATGCTCGACGCTGCCGACATCCGTCGCGAAATCGGCTCTGACGCCTACGTTGGCGGCCTGCTGGATCTGCAGGGCGGCCACGTGCATCCGCTGAACCTGGCCCTCGGTGAAGCCGCGGCCATCGTGCGTCTGGGCGGCAAAATCTACGAGCAGTCGGCAGCCGTGGAGATCAAGTACGGCGAGCCGAACGTCGTGCGTACTGCCAAAGGCCAGGTGCGCGCCAAGTACCTGCTGATCGCCGGCAACGCCTATCTGCCGCAAGGTCTGGACAACCGCGTGACCGCGAAAAGCATGCCGTGCGGCTCGCAGATCGTCGTCACCGAACCGCTGACCGAGAAGCAGGCGCGCAGCCTGATCACCAACAACTATTGCGTCGAAGACTGCAACTACCTGCTGGATTACTACCGCCTGACGGCCGATAACCGTCTGCTGTACGGCGGCGGCGTGGTCTACGGCGCCCGGGAACCGGACGACATCGAACAGCTGATCCGCCCGAAGATCCTCAAGACCTTCCCGCAGCTCAAGGACGTGAAAATCGACTACCGCTGGACCGGCAACTTCCTGCTGACCATGTCACGCATGCCGCAATTCGGCCGCATCGAGAAAAACGCCTACTACATGCAGGGCTACAGCGGTCACGGCGTCACCTGTTCGCACCTGGCCGGCAAACTGATTTCGGAAATGATCCGTGGCGACGCCGAACGCTTCGACGCCTTCGCCTCACTGCCGCACATGCCAATGATCGGCGGCCGCACCTTCTCCGCCCCGTTGACCGCCCTCGGCGCCGTCTACTACTCGCTGCGCGACCGCTTCGGCATCTAAGTTACCTCCCCGGCGGCGGTCCCCAAGACCCCGCCGGTTTTTAATACTGTAGCAACACCGCCGATGGCGGCCTGACAACCGCTACCAAGCTAAATGACACAAAACAGATCCAACTGTGGGAGCGGGCTTGCTCGCGAAGGGGCCAGTTCAGCCAACGCACATGTTGTCTGACACAGCGCTTTCGCGAGCAAGCCCGCTCCCACAGTTGCCGTATTACCAAGGCCAGAAGGACTTTTACCGCACCGTCCATCGAACCTGCTGAGCAACACCGGCAAACGTGATTTAATAGCCGCCTTTCACGGTTCCGGGACACGGGAGCAACGTGATCCGCGCCTTGCGCGGCACCCGCCACCCACCCCCATTGCCCTTAAGTACTACTCACATAAGGCTGTCATGGATACGGGTTCTCGACTCAAACTAGTACGCGAAAGCTACAAACTCTCCCAGCGCGAGCTGGCCCGGCGTAGCGGCGTGACCAATGCCACCATCTCCCTGATCGAACAGAATCGCGTCAGCCCCTCCGTCAGCTCGCTGAAAAAGCTGCTCGAAGGCATCCCGATGTCCCTGGCCGACTTCTTCACCTTCGACCAGCCCCCGCGCGAACACCAATACGTCTTCCGCGCCAACGAACAACCCGATCTGGGTCGCCACGGCCTGCGCCTGCTGCTGATCGGCGCCTCGGTGCCGAGCCGCCAGATGCGCTTGCTGCGTGAACAGTACGCTCCGGGCGCGAGTTCGGGGGAAGAGCCGATTGTTCACTCGGAAGGCGAGGAGTGTGGGTTGGTGACGCGTGGCACGGTGGAGTTGACCGTGGATGGGCAGGTGAGCGTGTTGAATGCCGGGGATGGGTATTATTTTCCTACGACGTTGCCGCATAAGTTTCGGAATATCGGGGCGGATGAGGCAGAGATAATTAGTGCGAATACGCCGGCGAATTTTTGAATAGAACCTATTCAATTTTCGGTGCGCTCATCCAAGAAACCGCAGAAATGCGGTTTTTTTGTCCCTCTGTATCACGCTAGTTAGTTTTAAATAGAAGTAGTAGTATGTCCTTGTGCCATTATCCGGATCCAAGAATCTAAGAAAGTGAGCAATAGGGTTGTGAAAATAGGATGTCATTTTTCGTAGAGATTCAAGTGTGGAGAATAGCTACCGCTACGAATTTTAACTAAGGTTATGGATGATTTTTGAGAATCGTATGAGAGAAAAATTTCTAAAAAAATTTGTTTATCTGGATATGCTTGTTTATTCGGAAGAAAAGGGTGAAGTTGAGGGTTGGCTTGTCAAAGAAATTGACTTTTGGAAAGATATATTGTCTCGCTGTTACCCAAAAGGTGTTGTAGCGGGAGTTGAAAATTCGGAGGTTGTGGAGTATCTCCATGATTTGGAAGAAATTAAGGCTGGCGTAAATAAAGCAAATGGCAGTCTTAAAATGTTTGGTGTCCGGATCAAAGAAGTAAATGTAAGTCGAAAACTTCCTTGTTTTGATGAGGAGCTATCAACTGACTTCAGATCCTCCGTAGTTAGCGACGAAACTCTAAAGATGGCTCTTTTTGTTTATAGGGCATCTTTGATCTCATCGGCTGTTACTTTGGAAAATTTTGTTGATCATTGGCAGACAGGAATTGCTGACGAAATTAAGTCGAGTAAACAATCTACATTTGTTGAGTTGAATAAGCATCAAAAAGCTATTAATGATCGTTCGGATGAGTACCTTAAGGCGATTGATGACGATGGGAATGCAAAATTAAAGTTTATTCGCGATGAGGCGGAAAAGGTAAGGAGTGCAGCGATCGAAAGTATTAAAGATTTCGAAAGCATAGCTACTGGTAGTATTGTTTCCAGCGAGCCGGTGAAATTTTGGAATGATAAGAGAAAGCATCATAGATTAAGGGCTGTGATGTTTTCGGCTGGTTCGCTTCTGTTGATTGCGGGGGTGATCTATCTCTTGGGGAAGTTGTTATATGTGGCTTACTCTTCAGGCACTCAAAAGACCGAGTTGTTTGATTTGACGATGCCTGATCACTACCTTGTTACGCTTGCTATTTTGTTAGGGTCGGTGGGTGTTTGGATTCTACGAGTTCTTATTAAACTGATGATGACGAATCTGACTCTGGAGAGTGAAGCTCTCTCGAAGTTGACCGCGATTAAAACATATGTGGTGCTTAGTAAGTCTAAACTGAGTGAGGAGACGGTCAACGGATTTCATAAATCGCTTCTTCAGTCTGGGCCGGCAGATTTCTCGGTTGATGGTACGTCGCCTGAATTGGTAAAAATTGTGGAGTTGATATTGCAGAAGAAAGAAAAGCCATAAAGTTCAGGTTGGACGACTGAAAATGTGACTGTAGAAAAGGTGACAGGTCGATTTGTATGCGTCTGTCACCTTCAAGTTTTCTAGCCTGCGATATCAAATCCTCGGTGCTCTATAACTCTAAACATATCACTCACGTCCTGAATTAAAATTCTGGCGATGGTGGTAACTGTGTTGATGTCGTGTTCGGCGTGATCGGGAAGGTGGATGCTGGTCATGAGGTCGAGGTATTTATGCACGGCGTTCAAACGTTCGCCGACGCAGGCGTGTAGATCGCGCAGCGGAGCATTGGCGTCAATGAAGAGGACGGGCTGATCGGTTGCGGGATGGGACATATTCGAGTACTGGCGGAGCGGTTTATCCATCGGCATAAGTGAAACTTCCTCGTATCTGGGAGAGAAGCTACTGCCGTTCGCTGCGAGTCGAAGGGTGGTAGCCGTGTGCAGGTTCGCAGACCGAGGATACGAGGAACCCGGCAGACCCGGAGGTCTCCCACACACAGCCACCATTGAGCGGATTTCGGGCGCTAGTGCGACCGCCACCGTTTTTAGGGGGCGTTAGGTTACTACACGTATCGTCAGGGCTGCGAAACCCTGGTGCTGAATTTGCTCAGCGACAACCCCACTCTAGGCAGCAATTCCAACCGCGACAACCGACCTGTAGGACGTGATAAGCGAACCCGTGGCGAGGGAGCTTGCTCCCGCTCGGCGACGCAGTCGGCGTAATTCGCGGCCTGCGGCACATCCGGGAGAAACGGACTATTCGGTTTTGGGGCCGCTTCGCAGCCCAGCGGGAGCAAGCTCCCTCGCCACATGAGGTGCTTTCCTATGAAGTTTTCAGATATCGAAATTGGGCGAATCTACCGGTCGATAACCATTCGTCCGACACTCCGCACCTTCGCCACACACCTTCTTCCAATGCTGTAACTCCCCACGCAGAGGAAGAGCCACCATGCTGAACCATAAAATCGCGGTGTTTACCCTCGCGGCGTTGCTGTCCGGCAGCTCGCTGTATGCGATCGCGGCCGGCGATATGCCCACCCCAACGGCAAACGACGGCAACAGCCAGACTCGCGACCCGGCGTCCCCTGCCACCCATGCCGATCCGGATGCCAATTCGCTGCCTGAAGGTGGGGATGGTGGCAAGACCGACAATGGGCCGGTGCCTTCTGCCTCCAAGCCCAGCTCCGCGGGTCAATCGTCCGATAGCAGCAGTGGGGGTAACGGCGGTGGTTAACGGAGATTGCGCATTAAAAAGCCCGGTCTTTTGAGCCGGGCTTTTCTTTGCCTGTCGCAAACACAGATATCAAACGCTTACTTTGCCTTCCATTGGCCCCCACCATTCTCACAATCAATTCGCGCCTGGGCCAGATGATCCACGTCGTAGTAATACGTGGTCACTTGGGCGTTATCGGGGATGTTCAGCGCCTTGGCGTTTTTGTCTTTGCTGGTGGAGTGCGGGTTGGCCAGGGATTCCTGGGTGATCGTGGCGATACAGGTGGCCTGATAGTGGTCGGCACAGTGGTCGACCTTGGTTTTCTTACTGTTGAGCATGTCTTTGCTTTCATTGCTGCACGACCAGTCGATGGAGCTGACGGGCATGCCTTCGTATTCGTAGCAGCTGTGGGTTTCCACCGCTGGCACCGAAGCGCTGGAGGATTGGGTCTGAACGTCGCAGCCTTCGGCCATGACGCAGGTGGGGATGACGGCGAACGTGGCGATTAGAAGCAGGAAGCGAATGTTCATCGGGGTTTCCTCTTCAGGGGCGCCGGGTCTGATCGAAGCTTTTGGCGCTTTATAGTTTCGAGATGGCGTGGAGGAGGGAGGTTCCATCGGGTTTTTGATTTGCTCGTGTGGCGTACACTGCGAAACAATCGGAAACATTAAGCGCCCAAGGATTGGAACATTGCCCATGATCGAAATCGGCAGCCGCAATAACGCGCTCCCCTCGCAGCATCCCTTTCACGACATCTATCTGTTTCACATTGACCCTGCAAAGCCAGACTCGCCTTTCTGTTTCGAGCAGTCGATGTCTGGCGGGCATATGGAGCATGGCGGTGCGCGGTGGTTGGCGCTGGATGAGCTGGATGCTTGGCCGGGCGAGTGGCGTGAACACCTGAGGAAGGCTGACTGCGCGTGGGTTGCCGAGTTGATCGATGCCCATCCAAATGCCGATCAGTCCACCGTGGTCTCGCTGATTCTTCAACGTCATTCCGGGCCTGCGAAGCCAACCGGACGGCTTGAAGCGATCCGCAACTGGCTCAAACGCAACATCCACGTCGGCGGCCGATACGGCGTTTAACCCACAGAGACTCCCATGACCCAGACCCTCGAACGCGCTATCGCCATCGCTGCCACCGCCCATGCCGGGCAGGTCGACAAGGGCGGTGCGCCGTACATTCTGCATCCGCTGAAAGTCATGTTGCGCATGAGCACGCTGGAAGAAAGCATCGTCGCCGTGCTGCACGATGTGGTCGAGGATTGCGCCATCAGCCTCGATGATTTGCGCAAGGAAGGTTTCAGTGAAGAGGTGCTGAGCGCGATTGAATCCGTGACCAAAGTGCCGGGCGAGTCCTACGAGGATTTCGTCGAGCGCGCGGCGCAGAACCCGATTGGCCGGGTGGTGAAACTGGCGGATCTGGAAGAGAACAGCGACCTGTCGCGCATTGCCTCGCCGAGTTGGGAGGATCTGGAACGGGTCGAGAAGTATCGGCGGGCGATTGGGCGGTTGCGCACGTAAGAACGAATCCCCCCTGTAGGAGCTGCCGAAGGCTGCGATCTGTTGACTTTGATTTTCTAAAGGCAAGATCAAAAGATCGTCCGATCGCGGCCCGAGCCTTCGGCAGCTCCTACAGGGGATTGATGTCTGGTCAGTTGAATAGCCAGGAAGGCGAAGAATATGAAATCGATTCTGTGTTTGTTGATCGCTGCCGCCATTGGCGCTGCATTGCAGGTCAGCGGTGTTCCTCATGGCCTCTTGCTGGGGGCGATCCTCGTCACCGCATTGGTCACCACGCGCAGCGGTTTTGCCCCCGCAACCCCGTATGGCCTGGGCTACATCCAGGTCACGCTGGGCATCGCCACCGGGCTGATGTTCGAAGCGTGGGACAGTGCGACGGCTTCGGCGATGTTGCCAAGCCTCGGCGTTCTGCTTCTATGCCTGACGGTACAGATCGCCCTCGCCGGATGGTGGCTGACCCGCGGCGCTGGCTGGAACCGTACCGATGCGCTGTTGGCGGTGTACCCCGGTGCATTGGCGGCGGTGTTCGATTTGCTGGAGTCGGAAAAGGCTTCGAGCAAAGTCATCATCGTGCACCTGATGCGCTTGCTGTTGATCACGGTGCTGGTGAGCTTTTTGATTCCCGGGCAGGCATCGGTGGCGGTGGTTGAAAGCGCTCCGTTGAGCACGGGTATGGCGTTGACCGTGCTGGCGCTGATCGGCTTGAGCATCGTCATCGGGCGACTGCTTTTGGTGATCGGCGTGCCTGCGCCATTCATGTTGACGGCGATTCTGCTCACTGCCGTGTTTGTGAAATCGGGATGGCTGCACGGCTTTCACATGCCGGACTGGAGCCTGAACCTGGCGGCGCTGATTCTCGGCGTGCGGATCGGCTCGCGCTTTCAGGGACTCGGCCTTGCGGAGCTGGGGCGGCACGGGCGGACGGCGTTGGTGTCGGTGGGGATGATGATCGTGGTGGCGGCGGCATTTGCCGAAGTGGCGGCGCGCTGGCTGGGCAGTGATCCGCTGTCGCTGTGGCTGGCGTACATGCCGGGGGCGATCGAGACGATTGCGATTGTCGCCTTCGCCGGTGGTCTGAATGTGGTGTTCATCCTGACTCACCACCTGGCGCGGATGGTCTTGCTGCACTTTGCGCCGGCGTTGTTGGTGCAGGTGCGGCGGGCGCGGGAGGAAGTCTGAAGCACATCCCCCTGTGGCGAGGGAGCTTGCTCCCGCTGGGCTGCGCAGCGGCCCCAAACCCCGATGCCACGGTGTTTCAGGTGTACCAAAATCGCAGGTTTTGCGACGACTGCGTCGCCGAGCGGGAGCAAGCTCCCTCGCCACAAAGGTTCAGTGATCTTTACAAAGTGTGGGCGGCGAACCCTTGCTCACCCGGAGCAATATCATCCTTGAGCGTCAACGCCGGGATCTCGTAATCCCCGGCATTCTGCTGCCGATACGCTATCGGCCGCGTGCTCCACAATTCATCCAGACGCGTGCCCAGTGCCTCGCAGGTCTCGGCAAACCGCGCTTGATCCATGCGGCTGGCGCGGTACACCAGGAAGGGCGGCACCACGTCGAAACCGGGGTAGAACAGCACGCCGTGCTGGATCGGAAACAGCAAATCATCAATCGGCCCGTTGATCCCGCGTGGGCTGTAATGCGAATCCCAGCCTCCGGTGGTGACCAGCAGCATCGCGCGTTTGCCTTTCATCTTGCCTTCGCCGTAGCGCTCGCCCCAGCGCGCATCGGAGTGTTCGCCGACACCGTAGGCAAATCCGTAGGCATACACGCGCTCGACCCAGCCTTTGAGGATCGCCGGCATGGTGAACCACCACAGCGGGAATTGCAGGATCAGCGCGTCGGCCCACAATAGTTTTTCCTGCTCGCGGGCGATGTCGGCCGACTGCCGGCCCTGTTGGTAAGCCAGTTTTGAATCAATCGAGGCATGGAATGGCCGGCTTTCATCGCGACCGGGGGCATCATCGGCGTCGATCGTGGTTTTCCAGTTCATCGCATACAGGTCGGAGACCTGCACGGTGTGGCCGGCGGCTTGCAGGCGCTGGACGGTGAAGTCCCTGAGCGAGCCGTTGAGCGAAGTGGCTTCGGGGTGGGCGTAGACCAGTAGCACATTCATGTGGCAACTCCTTGGTTGAATGCAGGCAGGATCAATCCTTGATCGGTATATTGGAAATGAATGTCTGATATGTCAGGTATAGCCATGAATAATTTACGACGTCTGGATATCAACTTGCTGTTGACCCTAGACGTGTTGTTGGCAGAACACAATGTAACCCGCGCCGCAGAGCGGTTGAGTCTGTCGCAGCCGTCGGTGAGCGTGCATCTGGCCAAGCTGCGCGAAATCTTCGGCGATCCGCTGTTGCTGCCCGGGCCACGGGGCATGCGGCCGACGGCGCGGGCCGATGAATTGCGCGAGCCGTTGCGCGAGGCGCTGGAAGCACTGGAGCGCGCGGTGGCGCCGGCCAGCGCGTTCGATCCGGCGCAGGCCAGGCATGTCTGGAAAGTCGCGGCGACGGATTACGGCGAATCGACAGTGGTGCTGCCAGCGCTCAGCGGTTTGCGCCTTCAGGCTCCGGGCACGCGGTTGGCAGTGCTCGATCTGATGCCGGCGCAGTTGGCCAGGCAAGCGGAGCAGGGCGTGTTTGACCTGGCGCTGCACATCACCGAAGAGGCGCCGCTGGATCTGCATCAACGGGTGCTGTTCACCGAGCATTACGTGTTGGCCGGGCGTGTCGGGCATCCGGGGTTGAAGCGTAAGCCGACTCGCGAACAGTTCTGCGCGCTGGAACACGTGATGGTGTCGCGCGAGGGTGGGGGCTTTTTCGGGGTGACCGACAAGGCGCTGGCCGAGGTCGGCCTGGCGCGCAAAGTGGTGCTGTCGGTGCCGCATTTTCTGATGGTGATGTCAGTGCTGGCGAGTACCGATCTGGTGGCGATGCTGCCGTCACGCTTGGTTCGCGACAACCCGGCGTTGCAGGTAGTCGATGCGCCGTTGCCGGTGCCGGGCTACGAAATGGCGATGTTCTGGGGCGAGCGCGCGCATCGCGACCCGGCGCACAAATGGTTGCGTGAGCATCTGGCAGCGTCGGTGTGACGGATCAGGCGTGGCCCAGGGCAATCGCAAAAGACACCACGATCATGCACGCAAACGCAAAATTGAGATTCATCAGCTGTTCATCCTGAGCCGTTTTAAAGTGAGGCCATTCTGAACAGGCTGAATGCAAAGAAAAAATTCGGCATGTTGATTCCAATGATCGAAACAATTGATACCGGCCGGTTTGTGTTTGCCCAAAGCTTTCGCTAGTCTCGGCAAAACCTGCAACTACAAGCATAAACAGGCAAAACCATGCACGATCATTCGGTCACCGAACTGCCATCCCTGCGTCGGCAGAAAATCCTTCTGATCCTCGAACGCGACGGCAAGGTCATGGCCTCCGAGTTGAGCCAGCACTTCGCTGTGTCTGAAGACACCATCCGCCGCGACTTGGCCGAACTGGACCACGCCGGACTGGTGCAGCGCGTGCATGGCGGGGCGTTGCCGAGGCCCAAGGACAGCGGCAAGGATTACTTCACCCGGCTGGAAGAGACCGATGAGGTAAAAGTGCGGCTGGCGCAGTTGGCGGCGCAAAAGGTCGAGGACGGGCAGATTGTGCTGTTCGATTCCGGTTCGACCGCGTTGCAGGTGGCGCGCTCGTTGCGCGCGGATATCCAGATCACTGCGGTGACCGCCGCGCCGATGACAGCGATTGCCTTGTCCGAATACAAGGGGGTGAAAGTGATTCTGGCCGGGGGACAACTGAACCCGCGCACGATGTCGGCCAGTGGGCACGAGGCGGTGCGCATGCTGGCCGGGATCAAGGCGGATCTGGCGTTTACCGGGGTCTGTGCGATTCATCCGGAGGTGGGCATCACCTCGCTGCATTTCGATGAAGTGCCGGTGAAACAGGCGCTGCTCGACAGCGCAGCGCGGGTGATTGCGGTGACCACGGCGGACAAGCTCGGCGCGGTGGAGCCGTTTGTGGTGGCGTCGTGCACGCGCCTGCATACGCTGATAACCGAGCGGCATGTGGCGTCGGGCAGTGTCGAGGATTATCGGCGATTGGGGATTGTGGTGGAGCAGTTGCCTGATTGAGATTTGTAGTGAGGCTGCTGGCGCCTTCGCGAGCAAGCCCGCTCCCACATTTGGAATGCATTTCAATGGGGGGGGGGGCAGTTGCCGGACTGAGATTTGTATAGTGAGGCGGCTGGAGCCTTCGCGAGCAAGCCCGCTCCCACATTTGGAATGCATTTCAATGGGGGGGCAGTTGCCTGATTGAGATTTGTAGTGAGGCTGCTGGCGCCTTCGCGAGCAAGCCCGCTCCCACATTTGGAATGCATTTCAATGGTGGAGCAGTTGCCGGAGTGAGATTTGTAGTGAGGCTGCTGGCCTCTTCGCGAGCAGCCTCGCTCTCACATTTGGAACGCGTTTCCCTTGTAGGAGTGAGCCTGCTCGCGATGGGGCCGGTGCGGTCAACGCAACTTTTCAAGCATCTGGTAATACCACATCCCCGCCGCCAGCAGCGGATTGCCCAGCAAATCCCCCATCGGCACCCGAATATGCTGGCACTGCGCAAAGGTGTCGAACTGTTCCATCTGCCCGGTGATCGCGCGGCTCATGATTTCGCCCATGATGTGGGTGGTGGCGATGCCGTGTCCGGAATAACCCTGGCAATACCAGACGTTGTCCGAGAGCTTGCCCAGTTGCGGGATGCGGTTGATCACGATGCCCATCGCGCAGCTCCACTGGTAGTCGATCTGCACCCCTTTGAGCGCCGGGAAGGTCTGCTCGATGCACGGGCGCAGCTCGGCGGCGATGTCCCGTGAATCCTTGCCACTGTAATTGGCGCCGCCGCCGAACAGCAGGCGCCCGTCGGCCGTGAGCCGGTAGTAGTCGAGGACGAAACGGCAGTCGTACACCGCCAGGTCTTCGGGGTTGATCTGCCGCGCCAGATCGCCCAGCGGCGCGGTAGTGACGATGCCACCCATGGCCGGGAAAATCTTGCCCTTGAGCTGGCCCGGTTCGAGCTTGTGATAAACGTCGCCGGCGAGCATCACCTGATTGGCGTCGATCTGGCCATGGGCGGTGCGCACCCCTGGGGTTTTGCCGTGAATGATCTCCAGCACCTCACTGTTCTCGAAGATCAAGGCACCTAGACTTTCCGCCGCCCGCGCTTCGCCGATGCACAGGTTGAGCGGGTGCAGGTGCATGTTGCGGGTGTTCTTGATTGCGCCGTGGTAGAGATCGCTTTGCAGCAGGTCGCGCACTTGGCTGCGGTCGAGCAGACTGACTTCATCACCCAGGCCGCGGCGCACGGCTTCGTCGTAATCCTGGCGCAAACCGTCCATGTGACTTGGCTTGTAGGCGGCGTGCAGATGGCCGTGTTTGAGGTCGCACTGGATGCCGTACTTCTCGACCCGCTGCCGGATGATTTGATGACCGCGCCAGCGCAGATGCCAGATGAAATCGTCGACTTCATCACCGAGTTTCGGGCGCATCTGTTTGCGCATTGCACCGTCGCCGGAGAGGCTGCCGGTGACTTGTCCGCCATTGCGTCCGGTGGCGCCCCAGCCGATCTTGTGGCTCTCGACGATGGCGACTTTCAGGCCTTTTTCGGCGAGTTCGACGGCGGTGGCGACGCCAGTGAAACCGCCGCCGATGATCACCACATCGACCTGATGCCGGCCCTGCAGGGTCGGGTAGTCGGTGTCCTGGTTGAGGGTGGCGGTGTAGTAGGAATTGCAGCGTTGGGTCATGTCGGTGTCCACACAAAATTCGGGAGTCAGGGTGCAATCCCCTGTGGGAGCGGGCTTGCTCGCGAATGCGGTGGGTCAGTCACTGAAATATTGACTGTGCCGACGCCTTCGCGAGCAAGCCCGCTCCCACAGGGGGGATGGTGTGAGGCTTCAGGCTTCGGTCAGATACCAGCGCCAATCCTGTTCACCCACCTCAGCCATGAACTGCCGGTACTCGGCACGCTTCACCGCCAGATACACCCCGAGAAATTCCTGGCCCAGGGCATCCCGTGCCCACGCTGAATTCTCCAGCGCCTGCAGCGATGTCAGCCAGTCGGTCGGCAGCAATTCCTTGGCTTGCGCATAGCCGTTGCCCTCGACCGGCGCGCCCGGATCGAGGTTTTCACGAATCCCGCGATGGATCCCGGCAAGGATCGCTGCCGCCGCCAGATACGGGTTAGCGTCGGCGCCGCAGATGCGGTGTTCGATGTGCCGGGTGTTGGCCGGGCCGCCCGGTACGCGCAGGCTGACGGTGCGGTTGTCGACGCCCCAGGTCGGCGCCAAAGGCGCATAGCTGTTGGCTTGAAAGCGGCGGTAGGAGTTGGCGTTGGGGCAGAACAGCAGCAGCGTATCGAGCAGCGAAGCGAGCATGCCGCCAATCGCCGTACGCAGCAGCAGGGTGCCCGCTGGATCCTCGGCGGCGAACAGATTGCGCCCCTCGCCATCAGCAAGGCTGACGTGCATGTGCATGCCGGTACCGGCCAGATCATCGAACGGCTTGGCCATGAACGTCGCCTGCATGCTGTGCTTGTGCGCCACCGCTTTGACCAGACGTTTGTAGCGCACCGCCTGATCCATCGCGAGCAACGCGTCGCCGTGTTCGAGGGTGATTTCCACCTGGCCCGGGGCGTATTCCGAGATCGCTGTGCGCGCCGGAATGCCGTGCAGTTTGCAGGCGCTGTAGAGGTCGGCGAGGAACGGTTCGATCTGCTCCAGTTCGCGCAAACCGTAGACCTGGGTGTGTCGCGGTCGGCCACCGTCGGCATCCAGCGCCGGTTGCGGACGGCCGTTGTGATCGCGTTTGGCGTCGAGCAGATAGAACTCCAGCTCGCACGCCATCACCGGGTGATAACCCTCGGCCTTGAGGCCGTCGATGACTTTGATCAGCAGGTGCCGTGGGTCGGCGATGCTCGCCGGCATGCCCTCGGTCGGGTGCATGCTGACCTGCACCGCTGCGGTCGGAATCTGCCGCCACGGCAGGCGCACCAGACTGCCTTCGAGCGGGTAGGCGCGGCAGTCGATGTCGCCGACGTCCCACACCAGACCTGAGTTTTCCACGTCCTCGCCCTGCACGGTCAGGCCAAGGATGGTGCTGGGCAGCGGGCGACCGCTTTGGTAGACCGCCAGCAGTTCTTCGCGGTGCAACAGCTTGCCGCGCGGCACGCCGTTGGCGTCGAGGATGAACAGCTCGATCATGTCGATATCGGGATTCTGTTCCAGGAACAGGCGTGCGTCTTCGATGGCTGCGAATTTCATGGTCAATCACTCACGATGGCGCCGCATGGGCGCGCAGGATCGGGCCGGACGCATGTAGGGCGTCCCGGCAGGGATATCAAATGGAGATCAGTCAGACGTGACACAGAACCTGTGAGGACTGCTGCGCAGTCCATCGGGGATAAATCCCCTCACTACAGTCATGCATCCATCGTTTTTGTTGACTGAGAGAGTCAGCAGGCGATATCCGGCGGGCGTGCGGAGTGACGCAGCTTGGAACGGCGCAGGGCCATGGGGAGATTGACGATGCGATTCATGCGCGGCCCCTGTGACAGAGGGCGCACACAGCGGAGACGTTCAACCTTTCTGGTTGTTGTGGTGACGTGCTCATAACGCGTGTTTCCGTTGGCGGAAAACGTCGGTGGCGGGGCAGGCCCGCCGACCGGTGTGCCCGGATAGTAAGGGGGAATTCGCGGGCGTGTAAACGGGAGATTCGCAGGCCGGGCTTCAGCGCAGCAGGTGCAAGCCCAGCCCGGCAAGGGCGCAAACGATCAACACTTCGATCACCCCGCGTTTGAAAATGAACAGCGCCAACGCCGCCAGCAGCGCCAGCCCGATCGAAAACAGATCCGCGTGCCCGGCAAAACCGTTCGGCCAGAACACGTGATAGGCGAAGAAACACGCCAGGTTCAGAATCACTCCGACCACTGCCGCAGTGATCGCGGTCAGCGGTGCGGTGAACTTCAGTTCGTTGTGCGTTGATTCCACCAACGGCCCGCCAGCGAGGATGAACAGGAACGAGGGCAGGAAGGTGAACCAGGTCACCAGCGTCGCCGCCAGTGCGCCCGCGGCGAACGCATGTTCCGCGCCGAACGCCGGTTGCACGTAACCGCCGATGAAACCGACAAACGCCACCACCATGATCAACGGCCCGGGCGTGGTTTCGCCGAGGGCGAGGCCGTCGATCATCTGCGTCGGCGTCAGCCAGCCGTAGTGCCCGACCGCGCCCTGATAGACGTAGGGCAACACCGCGTAAGCGCCACCAAACGTCAGCAACGCGGCCTTGGTGAAGAACCAGCCCATTTGCGTGAAGGTGCCATCCCAGCCGAACAGCGCGGTCAGCAGGCCCATCGGTAAACACCACAGCGCTGCGCCAACCAGCAGCAGACGCCACAGTTTCGGCAGGCTGAATCGCGCATGCTCAGGTGTCGGCGTGTCGTCATCGATCAGCGCCGGGCCGAAGGATTCGGCACTGCTGCGCTGCCCGCCATTGTTGAAGCGCTGTGGCGCCAGGCGTCCGCCAAAATAGCCGAGCAACGCTGCACCGAGGACGATCAGCGGGAACGGCAGATTGAAGGCAAAGATCGCCACGAATGACGCCCCGGCGATCGCCCACAGCCAACTGTTTTTCAGCGCCCGCGAGCCGATACGGTGCGCGGCGTGCAAGACGATCGCGGTCACCGCCGGTTTGATTCCGTAGAAAATTCCGGCCACCACCGGCACGTCACCGAACGCGATGTACAGCCACGACAGCGCAATCAGGATGAACAGCGACGGCAGCACGAACAGCGCCCCGGCGATCACCCCGCCCCAAGTGCGATGCAACAGCCAGCCAATATAGGTCGCCAGTTGCTGGGCTTCGGGGCCGGGCAGCAACATGCAGTAGTTGAGTGCATGCAGAAAGCGCCGCTCGGAGATCCAGCGCCTGCGCTCGACCAGTTCCTGATGCATGATCGCGATCTGCCCGGCCGGGCCGCCGAAACCGATGCAGCCGAGCTTGAGCCAGAAGCGCCAGGCCTGGCGCAGGGTGACGGGAGCGGGGCGGGGCAGGTTGTTGGGCGCTGTGCTCAAACGAAACTCCGGAGTTTAATCCTGGCGGAGTGGCTATCTAATCAGACTTTCAACCCTCACCCCAGCCCTCTCCCAGAGGGGGAGGGGCCGACCGAGGTGTCTGGCGTCATCCATCGACCTGAGAGATCGAGTCGATTATGGATTTGATCTTCAGCCATACGCCTGCGCGTGAAGGGGCCGACCGAGGTGTCTGGCGTTATCCATCGACCTGAGAGATCGAGTCGATGATGGATTTGATCTTCAGCCATACGCCTGCGCGTGAAGGGGCCGACCGAGGTGTCTGGCGTTATCCATCGACCTGAAAGATCGAGTCGATTATGGATTCAGAACCAATCTTTCAATTCGGTGAATTTCTTCAATATCCCCCAATCAGTCCCCTCTCCCTCGGGGAGAGGGCTAGGGTGAGGGGCTCTTGATCTTCAGGCATGTGCCAGACTCCAGCGCAGCGCCGCATTCTGGTCACTCTCCCGCGCCTCGACCCAATGCGTACCCTGCGCCGTGCTCTCGCGCTTCCAGAACGGCGCGCGGGTCTTGAGCACATCCATGATGAACGCGCAGGCTTCGAACGCCATGTGCCGGTGCTTGCTGCTGACGCCAACAAACACGATCGGCTCGCTGACCGCCAGCGCGCCGACCCGATGCACAATCTCCACACCCAGCAGCGGCCAGCGCTCGCGTGCCTCGTCGGCGATCCGTTCGAGGGCTTTTTCGGTCATGCCCGGATAGTGCTCGAGGAACAGCTCGTTCACGCTCTGGCCAATGTTCAGATCACGCACATAGCCGATGAAATTCACCACCGCGCCGACCCGTGGATTGCGCGCATGCAGGTCGGCGGTCAACTGGCCGACGTCGAAGCTTTTGTACTGAACTCGAACCGTCATGCTCAGCCCCCGGTGACCGGTGGGAAAAACGCGATCTCGTCGAAGTCTTCGATCGCCGCGCTCGGTTGGCACAGCTCTTGGTTCAACGCGCACATCAGGTTGCCGGCGCCAAGCACTTCGCGCCATTCCTCACCACGGGCCATGAGCATCTGCCGCACGTCCTCGATACAGGTCAGATCGTCGCTCAGGGGGATTTTTTCCCCGCCCAGATTGAGGCGATCACGGTAGCTGGCGAAGTAGTTGATCAGGATCATTGCGCGTTCTCCCATTGAAAATGCCCGGAGCGGCCGCCCTGTTTGCTGAGCAGGCGGATGTCGCCGATGACCATGGCCCGGTCCACGGCTTTGCACATGTCGTAAATGGTCAGCGCCGCGACGCTGGCGGCGGTCAGGGCTTCGAGTTCGACGCCGGTCTGGCCGGTGAGGCGGCAGGTGCTAGTGATCTGCACGCGGTCCGGTTCGCAGGCCTTGAGTTCAACGTGAATCGAGCTGAGCAGCAGCGCATGGCACAGCGGGATCAGTTCGTGGGTGCGTTTGGCCGCCTGGATTCCGGCGATGCGCGCCACGGCGAAAACGTCGCCCTTGGGGTGACCGTTGGCCTGGATCATCTGCAGCGTTTGCGGTTGCATCTGCACCCAGGCCTGCGCCGTGGCTTCGCGGCGAGTCGCGGCTTTGTCGCTGACATCGACCATGTTGGCGCGGCCCTGATCATCAATGTGGGTGAGGGTATTGCTCATGGCAAAAGCTCCTGGATCGGGCTGTAGATTCGGGGGGCGTTGCGGTGCGGTACGTGGATCAGATTCAGGTGATGCTTGAGCGCCCAGCGCACGGTCATTGCGGTGGGGGCGGACAGGCTGACGAGGGTGCCGAGGCGGGCGCGCACGGCTTTGTGGATCAGCTCCAGGCTGCAACGGCTGGTGACCACCACGAAGCCCTGACGCGCATCGACGTCAGCGATTTGCATCGCGCCGATCAGCTTGTCGAGGGCGTTGTGCCGGCCAATGTCTTCGCGGCACAACAGCGCCTCACCGCTGGCATCGAAGTACAGCGCCGCGTGCAGGGCGCCGCTGCTGCGGGCCAGTTGCTGAGCCTGTTCAATGCGTTGGCGGATACCGTCGAAATGCGCGGCCGGCGGCAGCGCGCAGGGTTGCAGAATCTGCAGTTGCGGCAACGCCTGCTCCAGCGCCTCGACGCCACAGATGCCGCAGCCGCTGGTGCCGGCCATCTGCCGACGATGATCTTTCAGCGCCCAGAAGGCCCGGCTGGAAATCTGCACGTCAGCCTGACAGGCCTGATCGAAATGGCTCAGGCGGATGTCGTAGATCTCGTCGACGCTGTCGATGATCGCGTTGCTCAGGCTGAAGCCACGGATGAAATCTTCAAGGTTGCCGGGCGAGACCATCATCACCGCCTGGCTCAGGCCGTTGAAGGTGATCGCCAGGGCGATCTCCGCGGCCAGGGCGACGTGCGAGAGCGGGGCGTGCGGCAGGTATTCGCGAAACGCCACCTGTGACGGTTGCGGTGCGGGGGCGTTGGGTTCGGTGTTGGATTCGACGTGGCAGAGCATCTTGAAAAGTCCCGAAGCGCTGAAGTGGGTTCAGGCTACGGGGGAGTCAAAAGTGCGTCCAATCGCTTGTTCTGATCTGGTGATTGGGTGGGTCGATCACCGCTGTCATATCCGAAATGTGTGTGGCTGGCCGGGCCTCTTCGCGGGCAAGCCCGCTCCCACATTTGAAATGCATTCAACCTGTGGCAGCGGGCTTGCTCGCGAAGGCGGCCAGGCGTCCAACAGCAATGTCTGGATAGTCACTCAAACAACCGGCACCTCACCCCCAAACATTTTTCGCGCCTCGGCAAAACACTTCTCGGCAATCGCCGAACGCGGCTCGGTCTTGCGCATTACCAGCCCCAGCGGCGCCAGCACGCTGGCATCCGGCAGTTGCATGAACGACAGGTGTTCGATGGGCTCTTCCAGCCCGCTGTCCAGTGGCATGATCGAGCAGCAGAATCCTTGGTGGATCGCCTGCAGCAGTTGATAGGTCGAATCACTTTCCAGGATCGGCTGCGGATTCAGCCCGCGACTGCGGAAGCTCAGGTCGATGGATTTGCGGTAATGCATGCCGGTGGTGATCATCCCCAGCGGCAGTTCGGCGGCGTCTTCCCAGCTCATTTCCGAGCCTTCGAAATGGTAGTGACGGTTGTCGTAAAGCAGACCGACGCGGGTTTCGCCGATCTCGAAAAAATCGAAATAGTTCGGGTTGACGTGGTCGAGGTAGCACACGCCCAGATCCAATTGGTTGTTGCCCAAACCGGCGATGATCTCGTCGGAACTCCCCGACGACAGGCTGAATTTCAGCTCGGGATAGGTCCCGGACAAACTCTGAATGTAATTGACCGGGTTGAAGTTGCTCAGCGGCACCAGACCCAGGCGCAAGCTACCGACCAGTTGCCCGCGGCAGGCCGCCGCTTCGGCGAAAAGACCGTCATGCGCGGCCAGCAGTGTGCGCGCCCAGGCCAGCACCCGTTCGCCGGCCTGCGTGAAACCCTCGAAGCGCTGACCGCGATTGACCAGCACCAGATCCAGCTCATCTTCCAGATTGCGCAGGCGCATCGACAGGGTCGGCTGGGTGATGTGGCAGCGGGCGGCGGCCTGGCCGAAGTGTCGGGTTTCGTCCAGTGCGATCAGGAACTTGAGTTGTTTGATGTCCACGAAGGCACCTGCTCGTTGAGAAATTGAATGGAGTATTGACGCAGATGCGCGCAGCGCACGGAAAACGCGAGGTGCGACGATCTCATTTGACCGTGTTTGCGTCCAATCGGAAGCATTGAAAAGCCTATCGATCAGCTCTATCGCCCATGGTTTCAAACGCTTTGGCCGAGGTCAACGGCGCCGATAGAGCAGCTCGATAATGTGGTTGGCCAGAGTGATTAGACAGTACTCATAAGTGGCACTTAGGCTGCTCGGCAATCTGATTGACTACTGCCGGAGATTCCCATGAGTGCGAAAGCGGATGCCCTGTTTGTCCCCCTGAACATAGCCGTACTGACCGTCAGCGATACTCGCGATTACGCGAGCGACACGTCCGGCCAATTGCTGGTCAGCCGCTTGCTGGAGGCCGGCCATACCCTGAGCGAGCGCAATCTGCTCAAGGATGACCTGTACAAGATCCGCGCCCAGGTCGCGCACTGGATTGCCGACGACAGCATTCAGGTGGTGCTGATCACCGGCGGCACTGGTTTCACCGGGCGCGACAGCACGCCGGAAGCGGTGGCCTGTCTGTTCGACAAGCAGATCGACGGGTTTGGCGAGTTGTTCCGCGCCATTTCGATTCTCGATATCGGCACGTCGACTGTGCAAAGCCGCGCGCTGGCCGGGCTGTCCAACGGCACACTGGTGTGCTGCCTGCCGGGTTCGACCGGTGCCTGTCGCACAGCGTGGGAAGGTATCCTCGCCGAGCAACTGGATAACCGCCACCGCCCGTGCAACTTTGTGCCGCACCTCAAATCAGTCGCTGCCTGTGGGCCGCGCGGATGAGCAAGGCAGGGTTGATGCCGGTCGAGGACGCCCTCGACCAATTGCTCGGCATGGCCAATGAGCAACGTCTGGCCGATAGCGAAATTCTGCCGCTCGACGAGGCACGTGGGCGGGTACTGGCCAGTGATCTGGTCGCCTCGCTCGACTTGCCGCCGTGGCCGAACAGTGCCATGGACGGTTATGCGTTGAACCTGGCCGATCTGCATCGTCAGCCGCTGAAGGTGTCGCAAAAGGTCTACGCCGGTCTGGCACCGGACGCGCTATTGCCCGGCACCTGCGCGCGGATCTTTACCGGCGCACCGTTGCCACCTGGCGCTACCTGCGTCGAGATGCAGGAGAACGTCGAAGTACTCGAGGACGGCCGCGTACGCTTTTTGCAGCCGCTGAAAGCGGGGCAGAACATTCGCGCGCAGGGTCAGGAAAACCGCGTCGGCGACATCCTGCTGCGTGCCGGCAAACGCCTCGGGCCGTTCGAACTGGCGGTCGCCGCCGGGCAGGGGCTGGCACAGTTGCACGTGGTGCGGCGCCCGCGCGTGGCGCTGCTGTCCACCGGTGACGAACTGGTCGAGCCGGGCCTGCCGCTGCGTCCCGGCAGCATCTACAACAGCAATCGTGTGCTGCTCGGCCACTGGCTGAAGGAACTGGGCTGCGAGGTGATCGACGCCGGGATCCTCCCGGATCGTCCGGCGCAGACGCGGCTCAAACTTGAGCAACTGCAAGTGGCGGCTGACCTGATCCTGACCACCGGTGGTGTGTCTGCCGGCGATGCCGATTGCCTTGGGCAGGTGCTGCGCGAGGACGGCAAACCGCTGCTGTGGAAGTTGGCGATCAAGCCTGGCAAACCGCTGACCGTGGGCCATTTCGGCACGGTGCCGGTGATTGGCCTGCCGGGCAATCCGACCTCGGCGCTGGTGACCTTCGGCCTGCTGGCGCGGCCGTACCTGCTGCGCATTCAGGGCGTGGAAGAGGTCATGCCGTTGAGCTTCACGGTGAATGCCGGGTTCGCCTGGAACAAGGCGGGCAGCCGTCGAGAGTATCTGCGGGTGCGGCTGGAGGCGGGGCGCGCGGTGTTGTATCCGAACCAGAGTTCCGGCGTTTTGCTCGGAGCGACCTGGGCCGATGGGCTGGTGGAGGTGCCGGAAAACAGCACCCACGGCATTGGCGATCCTCTGCGTTTCATTCCCTTCAGCGAACTGTTCTGACCCCGACACACATCCGAATGTGGGATGATCAGCCATTCTGCGGGGTGTACCTGGAACCTGTAGGAGCGAGCCTGCTCGCGAAGGCGGCGGCACAGTCAATATCTTCACTGACTGGTCGACCGCTATCGCGAGCAGGCTCACTCCTACAGAGGGAACGAGCTCAGCTCAGCACATAGTCCACCGGCAGCAACATCGGCGGCAGGTCGGTTTCGCCCAGTTCGCTGAGAATGTCACGCTCGATAGTGCGCACCAGCGAGTCAGTCGCCAAATCGTTTTCGTCGCGGCCGAACGGGTCTTCCAGTTCATCGGCAATCGCATCCAGACCAAAGAACGTGTAGCTGACAATCGCCGTGAACAGCGGGGTCAGCCAGCCCAGCGGTTCGGCCATGGCGAACGGCAGCAGGATGCAGAACAGGTAAATCGTGCGGTGCAGCAGCAAGGTGTAGGGGAAGGGCAGCGGGGTGTTCTTGATCCGCTCGCACACCGCTTGTGCCTGAGTCAGGCTGGTCAGGTGATTGGCCAGCAGCATGTAGCGCCACTCGCTCAGTTCACCGCTTTGATGCATATCCGAACATTGCTGGCCGACCTGCTGCAGAATCCGTCCACTGTAGTCCGGCACCTGCGCATTGTGTTGCGGGGTGATCCACTTGCTGCTGGCCGCCGCTTCGCTTTCCCGGCGCAATCGCGCATTCAGCGCATGAGCAAACCCGCAGAGGTTGAGCAGCAACGGCTTGCGCTGCGCCGATTCGCGGATGACATGGGTTTCGCGAATCACCGAACGGATGTGCACCAGCACATCGCCCCAGGCCTTGCGCGCTTCATACCAGCGGTCGTAGCAGGCGTTGTTGCGAAAATTCATGAAGATCGACAGCGACAGCCCGAGCAGGGTGAACGGCGTGGCGTTGACCTTGGTGAAGTTGCTCGGATGGAGCATTTCAATCAGCACGATGGCAGAAGCCAGCAGGGTGACCATCAGGGTGCGCAGGGCGATACGTTTGGCGATCGAACCCTTGAGGGTGAAGAGGATGGCGAATTGGTTGACCTTGGGTCTGATGATCATGCTGGGCGATCCCGGTTCCGCAGGGTGAGGGCGGCTCAGCCGCCGGTCATGTTCATGAAGCGCACGACCTGAACGTCGTCGTTCACTTCGAAATTGTGCCGATACGGCTTGAGTTTCATCGCTTCGATGATGGCCTTCTCCAGCCGCTTTGGTTGCCCCGGATGAGCGCGCAGCACGGCTTTGAGATCCATCGAATGCTCGTTACCCAGACACAGTAGCAGGCGCCCCTCGACAGTCAGCCGCACGCGGTTGCAAGTACCGCAGAAATTGTGGCTGTGCGGCGAGATAAAGCCCAGACGAATGTCCGGCGCCTCGGCCAGCCGCCAGTAGCGCGACGGGCCCTGGGTCGACTCGGCGGAGTCGATCAGGGTGTAGCGCTCGGCGATTTTTTCGCGCACCTGGGCGCTGGAGAAAAACGACTCGGCGCGGCTGTGTTCGCTGATGATCCCCAGCGGCATTTCCTCGATGAAGGAGACGTCGAGCTGGCGGTCGATGGCAAAGCTCACCAGATCGTTGATCTCCTGATCGTTGCGCCCCTGCATCACCACCACGTTGAGTTTGGTTCGGGTGAAACCGGCCTTGCGCGCCGCATCGATGCCGCTGATCACCTGTGCCAGATCACCGGTGCGGGTCATTTGCTTGAAACGATCCGGGTCGAGGCTGTCGAGGCTGATGTTCAGCCGCTTGACCCCGGCGTCGAACAACGGCGCGGCGAGTTTGCCCAGCTGCGAGCCATTGGTGGTCATGCACAGTTCACGCAGGCCGGGCAGGGCGGCGATCTGCTCGCACAGCTTGACCACGCCCGGACGAATCAGCGGCTCGCCGCCGGTCAGGCGAATCTTGCGCGTGCCCAGCGCCACGAAGCTCTGCGCCAGTTGATAAATCTCTTCCAGGGTCAGCACTTGCTGGCGCGGCAGAAACTGCATGTCCTCGGCCATGCAATAGACGCAGCGGAAGTCGCAGCGGTCGGTGACCGACATGCGCAGATAGTCGACGCGGCGGTTGTAACCATCGATCAAGACACGCTCTGACATGACAGCCTCGCAGAAGTGGGAAGTCCGCATGGACGGAACCGGTTAGCGCAGATTATGGGCAACTTCAGATCTCGTCCAATCACTGTTTATGACTGCTTGATTGAGCGCGTCGATGATCAATTATTTTCTCTGGAAAGTTACCGCTTTAGTTTCGCAACACCCCGTAAATAAAGGGTTTTTCGCCGTGATAGAGGGTTTCGATAATGTGGTCATAAATAGCGATTAGACAATGTTTTGTAACGGTTCATATCCTTGCTCCGGCAACTGAAACGACCACTTTATTGCTGTGCAAAGTCGGCCGTCGCTGTTTAACCAAGATCAGGTTCATGCCTGTGTGCATCGTCATGGAGATGTCCCATGTCACAAGTCGACCGTTACAAACCTTACAAGGGTGCCGCTGCCGGTTGGGGGGCTGTGATCAGCCTGACCAAAAGCTGGCTGGGCAGTGAAAACGCCCTGAAAAACATCCGCGCCATGCTCAAGACCAATCAGAACGGCGGCTTCGACTGCCCGGGCTGTGCCTGGGGTGAAGCACCCGGTGCGAGCATGCTCAAGTTCTGCGAGAACGGCGCCAAAGCGGTGAACTGGGAGGCCACCGGGCGTTTGGTCGACCCGGCGTTCTTCAACAAGTACACGGTATCGAGCCTGGCCGAGCAGAGCGACTACTGGCTGGAATATCAGGGCCGTCTGACCCACCCGATGCGTTACGACGCGCGGGTCGACCGCTATGTGGAAACCACCTGGGAAGATGCGTTCGCGCTGATCGCCGAACACCTCAAGGGTCTGAAATCGCCGCACGAGGCCGAGTTCTATACCTCGGGCCGGGCCAGCAACGAAGCGGCGTTTCTCTATCAGTTGTTCGTCCGCGCCTACGGCACCAACAACTTTCCCGACTGCTCGAACATGTGCCACGAAGCCAGTGCGGTGAGCATGGGCGAGACGCTGGGCGTGGGCAAGGGCACCGTGGTCTACGAGGATCTGCATCATGCAGACGCGATTTTCGTCATCGGCCAGAACCCCGGCACCAACCACCCACGCATGCTCGAACCGCTGCGTGAAGCGGTGAAACGTGGCGCGCAAGTGGTGTGCATCAACCCGCTGAAAGAGCGTGGCCTGGAACGTTTCCAGAACCCGCAGAACCCGATCGAGATGCTCAGCAACGGTTGGGAAGCGACCAACACCGCGTACTTCCGCCCGGCGCTGGGTGGCGACATGGCGATGATTCGCGGCATGGTCAAATTCCTTCTGCAGTGGGAGCGTGAAGCCCAGGCCAGCGGTGGCGAACCGGTGTTCGACCATGCGTTTATCGCGGAGCACACTTCGGGTCTGGACAGCTACCTGGCAGAAGTCGACGCCACGACTTGGGAGCACATCCTCGAGCAATCCGGCGTGCCGCTGCACGACATCGAACTGGCCGCGCGCATGTATGGCCGCGCCAAGAGCGTGATCATGTGCTGGGCCATGGGCCTGACCCAACATGTGCACTCGGTGCCGACCCTGCAGGAAGTCATCAACCTGCAACTGCTGCGCGGCAACGTTGGCCGTCCGGGCGCCGGTCTGTCGCCGGTGCGTGGTCACAGTAACGTGCAGGGCGACCGCACCATGGGCATCAATGAACTGGCGCCGAAGGAGTTGATGGACGCCCTGGAAAAACGCTTCAACTTCAAAGTGCCGCGCATGCACGGCCACAACACGGTGATGGCGATCGGTGCGATGGAGCGTGGCGAAGCCAAAGTGTTTATCGGTCTGGGCGGCAATTTTGCCCAAGCCACGCCGGACACCCCGCGCACCCACGAAGCAATGCGCAAACTCGACCTGACCGTGCACATTTCAACCAAGCTCAACCGCAGCCATCTGGTCACCGGGCGCGACGCGTTGATCCTGCCGTGCCTCGGCCGCACCGACATCGACATCCAGGCCGAAGGCCCGCAAGGCGTGACCGTGGAAGACACCTTCAGCATGGTGCACTTGTCGTTCGGTCAGTTGAAACCGAAGTCGGCGCACTTGAAGTCCGAGCCGGCGATCATTGCCGGGATTGCCGCCGCGACCTTGGGCAAGCATCCAATCGACTGGGAGTGGGCGGTGGGCGATTACGGACGCATCCGCAACCTGATCGGCGACGTGATTCCGGGCTTCGAGAACTTCAACGAAAAACTGCTGACCCCGGGTGGCTTTCACCTCGGCAACGATGCCTCGGATCGGGTCTGGAACACCGAGTCCGGCAAAGCCCAGTTCACCCCGTGCGTGCTGCCGGAACATCTGATCAGCGAAGGCGTGCGTAACCTGCCGGTCAAGCCGGATCTGATCCTGCAGACCATGCGTTCCCACGATCAGTACAACACCACGCTGTACGGCCTCGACGACCGTTATCGCGGGGTCTACGGCATGCGCGACGTGATCTTCGCCAACGAACAGGATATCCAGCGTCTCGGTTTCGAACCGGGGCAGAAGGTCGATCTGGTGGCGCTGTGGGATGACGAGCGCGAGCGCCGGGTCAGCGGGTTCACCCTGATCGCCTACGACATTCCGCCCGGTCAGGCGGCGGCGTACTACCCGGAAACCAACCCGCTGGTGCCGCTGGAAAGCTATGGCGACCGGACCTACACGCCGACCTCGAAATTCGTCGCGATTCGCCTCGAAGCGGCCAAGGTCAGCAACCTGATCCCGTCATCGCTGGCCTGACCCGCAACTTATAAAAACACTGGCAATTTCACTGGCTGCAGGCGTTCGCGCCTGGCGGTGGCCCGGCGACGTGCTGCCGCTTTTCAGCCTGGATGAGGACATCATCATGCTCAACATGGAGGCACTGGACCTGGCGCGAATTCAATTCGCGTTCACGGTTTCGTTCCACATTATCTTCCCGGCGATCACCATCGGCCTGGCGAGTTTCCTCGCGGTACTCGAAGGCCTGTGGCTGAAAACCCGTGACGACACCTACCGCGATCTCTACCACTTCTGGTCGAAGATCTTTGCCGTCAACTTCGGCATGGGCGTGGTCTCGGGGCTGGTCATGGCGTACCAGTTCGGCACCAACTGGAGCGGCTTTTCCGACTTCGCCGGGAGCATCACCGGGCCGTTGCTGACCTATGAGGTGCTGACGGCGTTCTTCCTTGAGGCCGGTTTCCTCGGGGTCATGCTGTTCGGCTGGAACCGCGTCGGCCGTGGCTTGCACTTCTTTGCCACGGTGATGGTCGCTATCGGCACGCTGATTTCAACGTTCTGGATTCTCGCGTCCAACAGCTGGATGCAGACGCCGCAGGGCTTTGAAATTGTCGACGGTCGGGTGATGCCGCTGGACTGGCTGGCGATCGTGTTCAACCCGTCGTTTCCGTTCCGTCTGGCGCACATGGCGATCGCCGCGTTCGTCGCCACGGCCTTCTTCGTGGGCTCGTCGGCGGCCTGGCATTTGCTGCGCGGCAACAATACCGCGCCGGTGCGCAGGATGTTTTCCATGGCGTTGTGGATGGCGCTGATCGTGGCACCGATTCAGGCGGTGGTCGGTGACGCCCATGGCTTGAACACCCTGGAGCATCAACCGGCAAAAATCGCCGCCATCGAAGGCCACTGGGAAAACGCCGACAACGGCCCGACGCCGCTGGTGCTGTTCGGCATCCCCGACATGCAGGCGGAGAAGACCAAATATGCGCTGGAAATCCCGTACCTCGGCAGCCTGATCCTGACCCACAGCCTCGACAAGCAGATCCCGGCGCTCAAGAGCTTCCCGAAAGAGGATCGGCCGAACTCGACCATCATCTTCTGGAGCTTCCGCGTGATGGCCGGGCTGGGCATGTTGATGATCCTCGTCGGTCTGCTGGGGCTGGCGCTGCGCCGTGGCGGCAAGCTCTATCAGCATCGCGGCTTCCAGCGTCTGGTGTTGCTGATGGGGCCGAGCGGGTTGATCGCGTTGCTGGCCGGCTGGATCACCACCGAAGTCGGGCGTCAGCCGTGGGTGGTTTACGGCCTGATGCGCACCCATGACGCCGCGTCGCACCACTCGGTGGCGCAGATGAGCACCTCGCTGTTGCTGTTCGTGGTGATCTACTGCTCGGTGTTCACCGTGGGCATCGGCTACATGATGAAACTGGTGCGCAAGGGCCCGCAGCCGCATCACGAACATCCGCCGGAGGGCGATCAGTTGCAGACCCCGCGCCGGCCTATTTCGGCGGCTACCGCCCCGATGAAGGAGCATTGAGTCATGGGTATTCAAGGTATCGATCTCTCGTTGATCTGGGGTGTGATCATCGCCTTCGGGGTGATGATGTACGTGATCATGGACGGCTTCGATCTGGGCTTGGGGATCCTGTTTCCGCTGATCCCGGATGAGCAGGAGCGCGACGTGATGATGAACACAGTCGCCCCGGTGTGGGACGGCAACGAAACCTGGCTGGTGCTTGGTGGCGCGGCGTTGTATGGCGCCTTTCCACTGGCCTACGGGGTGATTCTGGAGGCGCTGTACCTGCCGCTGATCCTGATGCTCTGCGGGCTGATTTTCCGTGGCGTGGCGTTCGAGTTTCGCTTCAAGTCGTCGCCGCAAAAGCGTCACTGGTGGGACAAGGCGTTCATCGGCGGTTCGCTGCTGGCGACGTTCTCCCAGGGTGTGGCGATCGGCGCGTACGTATCGGGCATTCCCGTGGTGAATCGGCAGTTTGCCGGTGGCGGCCTGGACTGGCTGGCGCCGTTTCCGCTGGTGTGCGGCGTCGGTCTGGTGGTGGCTTATGCGCTGCTGGGCAGCACCTGGTTGTTGGTCAAGACCGAAGGCATGCTCGAGTCGCGGATGCGTCTGTTCACCCGGCCGCTGGCGTGGTTGCTGACGGCGATGGTGGTGGTGATTGGTGCGTGGACACTGAAGTTGCACCCGGAGCTGGCCACTCGCTGGTCGACCAGCGGGCACTTGATGGTGTTCGCCGGGTTGGTGGTGCTGGCGCTGCTGGCGTTGTTCGGGCTGCTGCGTACCTTGCGTCAGCGTCACACCCACTGGCCGTTCGTGTTCACTCTGGTGTTGATGCTGCTCGGTTACATCGGCCTGGCGCTGAGCATCTGGCCAAACATCATCCCGCCATCGGTGAGCCTGTGGGCGGCGGCGTCTCCGCCTTCGAGCCAATTGTTCGCCTTGATCGGCGCACTGTTCATCCTGCCGGTGATCCTGATGTACACCTTCTGGAGCTACTACGTATTCCGCGGCAAAGTGAGGATTGGCGATGGCTACCATTGATTCGCGTGAGGTCAGATCCTCCCGCTGGTACCAGCGTTTGGGCTGGTTGTTGCTGATCTGGTTCGGCAGCGTCGTGTCACTCGCCGTGGTGGCGAGTGTGCTGAAACTGGCGATGTATGCAGCAGGAATGAGGACCCACTGACAATAAAAAAACCGGAGCCATGACTCCGGTTTTTTTGTGCCCGCAATTCTGAACATCACTGATGCCCCCAGTGGGAGCGGGCTCGCTCGCGAAGGCGTCAGGTCAGTCGACATTGATGCTGAATGTGCCGGCCCTTTCGTGAGCAAGCCCACTCCCACCCTTGATCGCGGCCAGCCGCAAATCCTTCATCACCGACGATCCCTTGTGGGAGCGGGCTTGCTCGCGAAGGCGTCAGGTCAGCCGACATTGATGCTGAGTGTGCCGACCTCTTCGTGAGCAAGCCCACTCCCACCCTTGATCGCGGCCAGCCGCAAATCCTTCATTACCGACGATCCCCCAGTGGGAGCGGGCTTGCTCGCGAAGGCGTCAGGTCAGCCGACATTGATGCTGAGTGTGCCGGCCTCTTCGTGAGCAAGCCCACTCCCACCCTTGATCGCGGCCAGCCCCAAACCCTTCATTCACCGACGATCCCCCAGTGGGAGCGGGCTTGCTCGCGAAGGCGTCAGGTCAGCCGACATTGATGCTGAATGTGCCGACCTCTTCGTGAGCAAGCCCACTCCCACAGTTGATCCGGTGCGCAGACACATCCTGCCAACAAACATGTTCGGCGCACTGTGATGGCTGATCTAGCCTTTTTCTGAATTCAACCATGGACAAGGCAAAGGAATGCCCAAACGTTATTCATCACATCGCCTGCGAACCGGCCGTCATTGCGAAGAAAATCAGATCTACCTATTAACCGCCAATACCTTGGGGCGTGAGCCAGTGTTCACGGATTACAGGCTCGGCCGGTTGGTTGTGCATCAGTTCAGGCAGGCGCAGGAGGAGGGGTTTGCCGACACATTGGCATGGGTGGTTATGCCCGATCATTTTCATTGGCTGATCCAATTGCAAAAAGGAACACTTGGCCAATTGATGTGCCAGGTCAAATCCCTGAGTACTCGTTCAGTCAACACAGCGGTCGGTAGAACCGGGAGCCTTTGGCAACACGGTTTTCATGATCATGCATTACGTCGAGAGGAGGACCTGGTGAAACTGGCCCGCTATGTAGTGGCTAATCCACTGCGGGCCGGACTGGTAAAAAAACTCGGTGACTATCCGTTATGGGATGCGATCTGGGTTTGAACTCAGGATGCGCATTCACCGCCTTGCATCAGAATAAACGAGATCCCCAGTGGGAGCGGGCTTGCTCGCGAAGGCGTCCGCTCAGTCGACATCAATGCTGAATGTGCCGGCCCCTTCGTGAGCAAGCCCACTCCCACCCTTGATCGCCGCCAGCCGCAAATCCTTCACCCAGCACCTATCCCCAGTGGGAGCGGGCTTGCTCGCGAAAGCGGCAGGTCAGTCGCCATCGATGCTGAATGCGCCGGCCTCTTCGTGAGCAAGCCCACTCCCACCCTTGATCGCGGCCAGCCGCAAATCCTTCATTCACCGACGATCCCCAGTGGGAGCGGGCTTGCTCGCGAAGGCGTCAGGTCAGTCGATATTGATGCTGAATGTGCTGATCCCTTCGTGAGCAAGCCCACTCCCACCTTGGGTCTTCGGTGTTTTCTGAAGGCGGGCTATTGCGCCCCAAACATCGCGGTCCAGTAAATCCCGGCGCTGCTCTTTGGGTCGGTCGCGTAGGCGGCGCCGAGTTCTTTGTATTGCGGGTTCATCAGGTTGGCGCAGTGGCCGGGGCTGGCGAGCCAGCCGTCGACGACCTTGCGCACGGTGTCTTGGCCGGCAGCGATGTTCTCGCCGACCAGTTGCCCGCTGTAGCCGGCCAGTTCGGCGCGGTCGCCCGGGGTGCGGCCGTCGCGGTCCTTGTGATCAAAGTAGTTGTTGTTGGCCATGTCGCGGCTGTGATCCTGGGAGATCGTGCCCAGGCTCGCGTTCCAGGCCAGTGGCCCGGCCGCGGCAAAGGCCTGGCCGCCGCATTGACGCGGTTGGGCGCGAGCGGCGTTGAGTTGTTCGAGCAACTTCTGGCCTTCGCTTTGCGCATCGCCGAGCTTCGCCGACAGTAGAGGTCGCGCCAGCACAATACGCCAGTCACGATCAGCACGGCTGACCCCGACATCGACGAACTGCGGGTCCAGCACCACCTGGCAGAAACTTTCCTCAATCGCCTTCATCGCCGACGCTGCATCCCGTGGGCCGTTGAGGGTGATCGCCTGCACGTTGACCATCGGGTAGCTGGCGCTGGCCATGGCCTGTTGCAGATCGACCGCACCGGCGGCCGGCAGTCTCAGCCGTGGATCGGCCGACAGCGGTGGCAGTTCACTAGACGCCTGGCTGCCGCAGCGCTGCGGTTGGCTGCGGTAGGCATTGATCGACTCGATCAGTTGCGACTCGTCGGCAGCCATGGCCGAGGCGGCCACGGCCAAGCCCACGGACAGCGCGGCAAAACGCAAGACGGATGGCATGAAGCGCATGGAAATCTCCCTTGAGCTGAGTGCGCTCATGATGCGCGAAAGGCCCCTGGTCAGTGCAATGTCTTTTTCTTCATCGAGCGGTTTTTTCTGCGGAACGTTACGTCGGTATTTGCCGTCTACACTCTCCGAAGGCCCCGGGAACCGGACGTCTCCCCCACGAAACACCTTGCCCGGAACGGGCGCTGCCGGAAGAACTGACATGGGATTGAAATGGTTGGCTGGCTGTTTCGCATTAACCCTTATGGCCGGCGTTGTGAACGCCACCGATCAGACCCCGATCAAGGCCAAGGCCGAAGAGAAAGCCCAGGTGCTGGAAGAGAAGGCCGCCGACAAAGTCAGCGCGGCGCCAGCACCCAAATCCGAAGCGATCACCCCCACTGAAGTGCAGGCGGTTGACCCCGCCGGCACCGCGCCGCTGGACGATCCGATCACCTGCCTGGCGCGCAGTATCTACTGGGAAGCCAAGGGCCGCGACACGCTGGAAATGGAGGCGGTGGCCAACGTGGTGATGAACCGCCTCGGCCATGACGGCTTCCCCGACACCGTGTGTGCAGTCGTCAAGCAAGGTTCGGAAACCAAGAGCTGCCAGTTTTCCTGGTGGTGCGATGGCAAGGCCGATCAGGTCAAGGAAGACGCCGAATACACCCTGGCCAAGGACATCGCCGGCAAGGCACTCAACCGCCAGTTGCCGGATCGCACCCATGGCGCACTGTACTTCCATGATCGCCAGGTGCATCCGAGCTGGGCCAAGGAGTACAAAAAGACCGCCGCGGTCGGCAAATTCCTGTTCTATAAACCGGCCGGCGGCGATGCGCGTTAGACGCAGACTTCCCGTACACAGTTGCGCAGCCAGCGGTGCGCCGGGTCGGCGTCCATGCGCGGGTGCCAGAGCATCGACACGCTGATCGGCGGCATCCTGAAGGGCAGGGCGAAGCTGTGCAGGCCCATGCGCAGCTTGCTGGTGTGACGCTCCGGGACCGTGGCGATCAGGTCCGATTCGCGCACCAGCGTCAGCGCCGCCGAAAAGCCGCCGAATGACGTGACGATATCCCGCGTCAGACCTGCGGCGAGCAACGCTTCGTCGACCGGGCCGCTGCTGCGCCCGCGCCGTGAGATCAGAATGTGCTGGCCGCCGGCAAAGCGTTTGCTGCTGATCTTGCCCGAGCTCAACGGATGGCCTTCGCGCACCACACCGATCCAGTGATCCTCAAACAGAATGCGGCTGTGCAGCGTCGGGTCGGTGCTGTCGTCGACCACACCGGTCTCCAGATCGACCCGGCCTTCGCGCAGCGGCGTGCTGTCCTTGTCGGCTTTCTGCACAAAGCGCAGGCGCACGCCGGGTGCTTCTTCAGCGATGCGCGCGAGCAGCGCGGCGGCGAAGGTTTCGACAAAACCGTCGGTGTTGCGCAGGGTGAAGGTGCGCTGCAATTGGCCGGGATCGAGCACTTCGGCGGGACGCAACACCGCCTCGGCTTCCTGCACCAGAGCGCTGACCCGCTCACGCAATTCCAGCGCACGCGGGGTCGGCACCAGACCTCGGCCGGCGCGCACCAGCAACGGATCGCCAGTGGTTTCGCGCAGCCGGGCCAGGGCACGACTCATGGCCGACGGGCTCAACCGCAGAATGTGCGCGGCGCGGGCGACGCTGCCTTCGCGCAACAACACGTCGAGGGTGATCAACAGGTTCAGATCCGGTGTGCTCATGACATGGCGTTCCATGCAGGTATCAAGTGCAAAGCATGCGTCTTGCGCCTTGCCTTGTCGAGACGCAGGCTATGCCGTCTGACCTTTGCACCAGGAGCGCCCGATGCCCGGATCCCCCTTGCCCCCTCAAGCCCGCTGGGCGCTGACCAGTCTGGCGCTGTCGATGTTGATGCCGTCGCTGGACACCAGCATCGCCAACGCCGGGTTGCCGACGCTGGCCACGGCATTCGAGGCGACGTTTCAACAGGTGCAGTGGATCGTGCTGGCCTACCTGCTGGCGGTCACCACGTTGATTGTCAGTGTCGGGCGCCTGGGCGATGTGTTCGGGCGGCGACGCCTGCTGCTGATCGGCATCGGCATTTTTACCAGTGCTTCGCTGTGCTGTGCGCTGGCGCCGGGGCTGGGCTGGTTGATCGGCGCGCGGGCCGTGCAGGGCCTTGGCGCGGCGATCATGTTCGCCTTGACGGTGGCGCTGGTGGCGGATGCGGTGCCCAAGGCGCGAGCGGGCAGCGCGATGGGTTTGCTGGCAACCATGTCGGCCACCGGCACCAGCCTCGGGCCATCGCTGGGTGGTCTGCTGATCGCGCATGTCGGCTGGTCGTCGATCTTTGTCCTCAACGTGCCGTTGGGCCTGCTCAACGCGTGGCTGGTTTATCGATATCTGCCGGCGGATCGCCCGGCCAAATCGGCAGTCGCGTTTGATTACCTCGGCACCGTGGTGCTGGTATTGACGCTGGCCGCCTACGCGCTGGCGATGACGCTCAATGGCTACACGCTGATGTTGCTGCTGGTCAGCCTGTGCGGAGCAGGGGTGTTTGTTGCGGTCGAGATGAACGCCAGGGCGCCACTGATTCGCCTGTCATTGTTTGCCGACGCGCGTCTGAGCAGCAGCCTGGCGCTGACGTTGCTGGTGACGACGGTGATGATGACCACGCTGGTGGTCGGGCCGTTTTACCTGAGTCGGGGCCTGGGACTGGGCAGCACCGTGGTCGGCCTGGCATTGTCGGTCGGGCCGCTGCTGGCGGCGTGCGGCGGGGTGCCGGCGGGGCGTCTGGTGGATCGCTTCGGTGCGCGGCGGGTGGTGCCGGGGGCGTTGTTCGGGTTGGCCGGCGGTTGCAGTTTGTTGGCGTTGTTGCCGATGAGCCTCGGTCTGGCGGCGTATCTGCTGCCGATGGCGGTCATTGCCAGCAGTTATGCGTTGTTCCAGGCAGCGAACAATACAGGGTTGATGGCGACGGTCAGTCAGGCTCAGCGCGGTGTGGTGTCGGCCCTGCTCGGGCTGTCACGCAATCTCGGACTGATCACTGGCGCGGCGGTCATGGGCGCGGTGTTCGCCTTCGCTACGGGTGACCCGACGCAAGCCCCGGCCGAGGTCATCGGCAGTGGCTTGCACTACACGTTCGGGGTTGCGGCGGCGCTGATGGTCGTGGCCCTGATCGTCAGCTGGCGTGGGTACTCAAGATGCTCGCCACTTGCTGCGGCTGGCAGTTGAGGTACGGCGAGGACTTCAGCCAGCGCTGGTCCGGGTACCAGGAGAACATGAACTGGCCGTCCTTGAGTTTATCGATCACCTGCTTCGCCACTTGTGGGCGCACCGCCGGGCAACCCTGGCTGCGACCGATACGGCCCTGACGCTTGCTCCACAACGGATTCACGTAGTCGGCGGCGTGGATCACGATGGCGCGGTCGCGGGCCAGATCATTGAAGCCCGGCTCCAGACCGTCCATGCGCAGCGAATAACCATGGGTCCCCTCGTAACTTTCTTGGGTGCGGAACAGCCCGAGGCTTGACTGGTAACTGCCTTCGCGGTTGGAGAACTGGGTCGCGAAATTTTCCCCGGAATTTGAACCGTGGGCGACCAAATCGCGCAGCACCAGTTTCTTTCTGTTCAGATCGAAGATCCACAGCCGGCGGGCGGTGGAGGGCTGCGAATAGTCGATGATCGCCAGGTGGCGTGAGGGTCTCGCGCCATTGTTCACTGCGCATTGCATGGCGCTCAAGGCACCTTTCAGCGCTTGGGGATTGAGTTCCGGCGCGGCGTGGGCGAGGCTGGTGAAGAGAACCGGCGATGGTTTGCCGGCGGCGAAAGCTGGGCTGCTCACGACGACGAGGGTCGCGGTGGTCAGCAGAAGTCGGCGCAAATACGTCAACATTTATAAAGTGTCCTCACTTGCTACTTATTTGGCACTTTGGCTCCTGACTCCCAGTCATACCCGACAGACCCCTGTTTCGAGCCTGACTGTTCAGCGCACCTGATGTAAGGTTGACCGTCATTCAGACGGCCACGGATTGGAGTAAAGCAGTTGTTCAAAAAGTACGCATGCTACTTGAGCATTTGTTTGCTCGCTGCGCCGTTTGTCGCTTGCGCCGATGAGCCGCTGCCGCCGTTGCAGACCCTGCCGACGCCGCCGGCGGAAATGCCGCTCGAGCCGCAAAGTCCGCTGCAAGCGGTGCTGATCGGTTTGCCCCAGGCGTGCCCGGCGATTGCCGCGCACCTGAGCGGCTCGGCGCTGACGCAATTGCAGGCGTTTTATCAGCAGCAGGACTGGCTGCCGGTGTGGGCCAGCGAGTCCGGGCGTTTGCCGGCCTTGCGCGCGCAGTTGCAGCTGTTGGCCGATGATGGCCTCAATCCCAAGCGCTACCCGGTGGCGGCCAATCCGCCGCAGGACGGCGAGTTGTGCGCCGATATCGACATCAGCCGCTCTTATCTGCAAGCCCTGCAGGACCTGCATTACGGTCGTCTGCTGCAATCGCATTTCGAGCCGCTGTGGCATTCCGATGACACCCCGCGTGATCGTCAGGCGGAATTGCTGGCGATCGCCGTGCCCGGTCTGCACGACATCAAGACCGCGTTCGATCTGGCGCGTCCGCGTCTGGCGCAATACCAGAGCCTGCGCCACCTCTACGCCAGCCAGCGGCTGCAGGCCTTGCCGCACTGGCAGTCGGTGGGCAACGGCCCGTTGCTGCGCCCGGCAATGGAAGACAAACGCGTGCCGGAACTGGCCCAACGCCTGTTCAACGAAGGCTATCTGACTCACGCCATCGGTACGCCCGGCAATGCCTATGAGGGCGTGCTGGTGGAAGCGGTGAAGAGCTTTCAGGCCAACCATTCGTTGCAGGCCGACGGGGTAGTCGGGCCGGGGACGATTGCCGAGCTCAACATCAGCCCGCTGACGCGCCGCGAACAATTGCGCGTCAACCTTGAACGTTTCCGCTGGCTGGCGCAGGACATGGAGCCCGACGGTTTGCTGGTCAACGTCGCTGCCGCCGAGTTGACCCTATATCAGGCCGGCGTGCCGGTCTGGCAGACCCGTACCCAGGTCGGTCGCGCCGAACGGCAGACCCCGCTGCTCAAATCCCGGGTCACGCGCCTGACGTTGAACCCGACCTGGACCGTGCCGCCGACCATCTGGAAAGAAGACAAGCTGCCGGCGATCCGCAAGGATCAGACCTTCCTCAGCCGGCAGAATCTGCAGGTGCTCGACGCCCATGGCCAGCCGTTGGCCGCAGCGGATATCGACTGGGACAACCCCGGCAACATCATGCTGCGCCAGGAGGCCGGGCCGCGTAATCCGCTGGGGCAACTGGTGATCCGCTTCCCCAACCCGTTCGCGGTGTACCTGCACGACACACCGAGCAAGGCGCTGTTTGACAAGGGGCCGCGCGCATTCAGCTCCGGCTGTGTGCGGGTCGAGCACCCGATGCAACTGCGCGACCTGTTGCTGACCCCGGCGGAACGTACGCGCACCGACACTTTACTCGCCACCGGCAGCACCCACGAATTCCGCCTGTCGGCACCGGTGCCGATCCTCATGACCTACTGGACGGCACAGGTCGGCAAGGATGGGCAGGTGCGTTATTCGCCGGATATCTACAGCCGCGACAGTGCGCTGCTCGCCGGTCTCGACGGCGCACACTGAATCCCGGATTTGCAGCAATCCCCCCAGTGGGAGCGGGCTTGCTCGCGAAAGCGTCAGTTCAGTCAACATCAATGCTGACTGTACCGGCCCCTTCGTGAGCAAGCTCACTCCCACACTTGATCGTGGCCAGCCCTGAATCCTTCATCCACCACAGCCCCAGTGGGAGCGAGCTTGCTCGCGAAAGCGTCAGGTCAGCCAACATCAATGCTGACTGTGCCGACCCCTTCGTGAGCAAGCCCACTCCCACCCTTGATCGTGGCCAGCCCTGAATCTTTCATCTACCACAGTCCCCTGTGATAGCCAGTGTGATTCGTGGCAGTTGCGCAGCGTCTAGCCCCAGTGTCCCCGCAATCCCATGGGGCGAGACTTCGGAACCCGGCATGCAAGCGCTGTTGAACGAGATTCTTGACGCTGTCCGGCCCTTGATCGGGCAGGGCAAGGTGGCTGACTACATTCCCGCCCTCGGCACCGTGCCGGCCAATCAGCTGGGCATCGCCGTGTATGGCAACGACGGCGAAATGTATTGCGCCGGCGACGCCGAGACGCCGTTCTCGGTGCAGAGTATTTCCAAGGTGTTCAGCCTGGTGCAGGCGATCGAGCATTCCGGCGAGGCGATCTGGGAGCGCTTGGGGCACGAGCCGTCCGGCCAGCCGTTCAACTCGCTGGTGCAACTGGAGTTCGAACGCGGGCGCCCGCGCAATCCGTTTATCAACGCCGGGGCGCTGGTGATCTGCGACATCAACCAGTCGCGTTTCGCCGCGCCAGCCCTGTCGATGCGCGACTTCGTGCGGCGCCTGTCGGGCAATCCGCAGGTGATCGTCGACGGCAAGGTCGCCGAGTCCGAATACCAGCATCGCGCCCGCAACGCGGCCATGGCGTACCTGATGCAATCGTTCTGCAACTTCCACAACGACGTCGAAGCGGTGCTGCGCAGCTACTTCAGCCACTGCGCGCTGCGCATGAACTGCATCGATCTGGCCCGGGCGTTCTGCTTCCTCGCCAACGACGGTTTCTGCAAACACAGCGGCGAACAGATCCTCACTCGGCGCCAGACCCAGCAGGTCAACTCGATCATGGCCACCAGCGGTCTGTACGACGAGGCCGGCAACTTCGCCTATCGCGTCGGCCTGCCGGGCAAGAGCGGGGTAGGCGGCGGGATCGTCGCTGTGGTGCCCGGGCAGTTCACGGTGTGCGTGTGGTCGCCGGAACTCAACGCTGCCGGTAACTCGCTGGCGGGGATGGCGGCGCTGGAGATGCTCAGTTCGCGGATTGGCTGGTCGGTGTTCTGACCTGATCTTCCAAACACCACGAAACCTGTGGGAGCGGGCTTGCTCGCGAAGAGGCCAGCACATTCAATATCCATGTTGATGGTGCCGACGCCTTCGCGAGCAAGCCCGCTCCCACAGGTTCGGTGGTGTTTGTAGAAGGTGTGTTTCAGCGCAGAATCCGCTACATTTTCCGGCCGCCCCTCATATGGTGAATCCGCTTCATGTCTCTTGCGCTCGAACGTCTAGTCGCTGGCACGCCGATCCCTTTCGCTGGTAACCGCGTGACCGTGGTCAGCCCCGAACTGGCGGCGCGGTTTCAGCCCGGTGACCACCTGCTGGTCGAGCAGGTGAGTGGCGAGCTGTTGCTGATTCCGGTGATCGATCAACAAGCGGCTTCGGTGGCGATCGAGCGTGCTGAAGCGGCATTCACTGCATTGTCGGCAGTGTCCGACGAAGCCATCAGTCGCTTCTTCGACCTGTTCGCGCAACGCCTGGAAACCCCGGAATGCTGGACCTTGATCGAAACCGCGAACCTGGCCGACATCGAGCGCGCCAAGGCCCGTGGTCGCTCGACCACCCGACTGCTCGCCGACGACCGCATGCGCCGCGACATGATCGCCGGTCTGCGCGCCTGGCGGGATGCGCCGGCCACGCGCGGCAAGGTCATCAGCTGCGTCGAACACGACGGCTGGAAGGTCGAGCAAGTGGTATCGCCGCTGGGCATCGTGGCGTTCGTGTTTGAAGGACGGCCGAACGTGTTCGCCGATGCCGCCGGCGTTCTGCGCACCGGCAACACCGCGGTGCTGCGCATCGGCAGCGATGCATTGGGCACCGCGCAAGCGATCGTCACTCACGCGCTGAACCCGGCGCTGGCCGATGCCGGTCTGCCGGCGGGGGCGGTGTCGCTGGTGGAAAGCGTCAATCACGCCGCCGGTTGGGCGATGTTCGCCGACCGGCGTTTGTCGCTGGCGGTGGCCCGGGGTTCGGGCCGCGCGGTCAGCCAGTTGGGCAGCATCGCCCAGCAGGCGGGCACGGCGGTCAGCCTGCACGGCACTGGTGGCGCGTGGCTGATTGCCGATCGTGACGCCGACGCCACGCGCTTCGCCGCCGTGGTGCGTAATTCGCTGGATCGCAAAGTCTGCAACACGCTGAACGTCTGCCTGATTCAACGTGATCGTGCCGTCGAGCTGATCCCGCTGTTCCTCAATGCGCTGCAGCAGGCCGGTACCGCACGCGGTCAGGGCTGCAAATTGCACATCGTCGCAGGCAGCGAAAGTTACCTGCCGGCCGAGTGGCACAACGCAACGGTCGAGGTCTATCGCGCCGAGGGTTATCAGACCGAAGCCCTGGCCGAAGTGCTGGCGGAATCCGAATTGGGCCGCGAGTGGGAGTGGGAAGAAACCCCGGAAGTCAGCCTGATGATTGTCGACGAACTGGATCAGGCGATCGCGCTGTTCAACCGCTACAGCCCGCAGTTCACGGTGTCGCTGATCAGCGAGGATGCTGCTGTCCAGGAACGCTTCTACAACGCGGTGAACGCACCGTTTGTGGGTAACGGGATTACCCGTTGGGTCGATGGTCAGTACGCGCTGAACAAGCCGGAACTGGGGCTTTCGAACTGGGAGAGCGGGCGCTTGTTTGCGCGCAGTGCGATTCTTTCGGGGGATGGGGTGTTTACGGTGCGTAGTCGCATGACCCAGATCGACCTCAGCGTAAAGCGCTGAAAACGCCTTATCCCGATTGATGCACACCGGCCCTGTGGCGAGGGGATTTATCCCCGATGGGGCGCGAAGCGGCCCCAAGAGATCGGGCCTGCTGCGCAGTCCATCGGGGATAAATCCCCTCGCCACAAGTTCCTCTTCACCTCAGCGGATTTGTATCAGGCGGCTGCGCTGGCGTTTGCCTGAACGGCGCACGTCGCCGGCTGCTCAGCCAGCGGCACAAACGTACGGCGGTCAGCCGCCAGCGCATCGATCGAGCCGGTCTCGATGTCATACACCCAGCCATGCAGGTTCAGCAGGCCCTTCTCCTGGGCCAGGCGCACGCTCGGGTGGGTCTGAATGTTCGCCAGTTGCGCGATCACATTTTCCCGCACCATCGAACTCAATTTCGCCGCGTCATTGGCATGCGGCCGCGCCTCGTTCACCACTTTCGCCGACTCGGCATGTTGCAGCCAGCCGCTGACGGCGGGCAGGTGATCCATGCATTTGCATTGGGCAATCGCGGTCATCGCGCCGCAATCGGAGTGACCGCAGATCACGATGTCAGTCACCCCAAGCACCGCCACCGCGTATTCCACCGTCGCCGACACCCCGCCCGGATGCGGGCTGTAGGACGGCACGATATTGCCTGCGTTGCGGATCACGAACAGCTCGCCGGGTTCTTGCTGGGTCAGCAGTTCCGGCACCACGCGGCTGTCGGAACAGGTGATGAACAAGGTGCCCGGGGTTTGAGTGGTTGCCAAGTGCTTGAACAGCTCGGTGCGTTGCGGAAACGCCTCGTTCTGGAACTTCAGGAAGCCTTCGATCAGGTTTTTCATAGTGTTGTCCTCTCAGTTCGAACAGCCGGTGCCGAATTCGCTGTATTGAAGAATGTGTTTTGCGCCGTGGCTGTCGAGGTAGGTCATCTCGACCGGTACAACGCCGCAGACGTCGGCGACCGGGGTGATGTTCACGATTTCAGCAATATCCAGAGTCATGCCGTAGCGGTAGGCAATCGCCTCTTCATCAGCCTGGGCCTGGGCGGCAAGGCCGGCGAGCAGGGTCAGGGTCAGGGTCAACAGAATTTTGTGCATGGGGCAGCCTCCAGGCAGATGTGGTGACGACTTGGCAATTGAGGTTTGGATGGGCCCGCACACGGGGTGCGGGCCGGGGTGGATCAGAACGGACGCAGCGGCAGGAACTTGCCGTCGAGGGTGACCACGGCGCGGGAGCCGCCTTCCGGGTCTTCGACTTTCTTGATGTCGAGCTTGAAGTTGATGGCGCTGATGATGCCGTCGCCGAACTGCTCGTGCACCAGGGCTTTGAGGGTGGTGCCGTAGATCTGGATCATCTCGTGGAAGCGGTAGATGGTCGGGTCGGTCGGCACGCCGCTGAGGCTGCCGCGCAGCGGGATGATCTGCAGGGCGGCAACGGCGTCGGCGTCCAGTTCGAGTTTGTCGCCAACCACTTGCGCGGCGTCTTGTGGCAGCGGGTGCTGGCCGAGCAGGGCAGCAGTGACGTAGGCCAGGCTCAGGCCGGTGCCATCGGCAAGATCCTGCCATGACAAATTCTTGCGGGCCTTAATGTCGAGAATGCGCGTGGTCAGGGCCAGGCTGGCATCGTTGTAGGCGTGGGACTGTTGCATGGTGTCACTCCTTTCAGGGTTGGCTTGCTGTGTGGGAGCAATCTTCTGCCGATTGATCCATAGCGTCCAAGACCGATATACAATGCTTCGCATAAGCTCTACCTATAGATGGTGATCCCATGTTGTTGCGACATTTACGTTATCTGCTGGCCGTGGCCGATCACGGCGGCTTCACCCGGGCGGCGGAGGCGTTGCATGTGTCGCAGCCGACTCTGTCGCAACAGATCCGCCAACTGGAAGAATCCCTTGGCGTGAACCTGTTCGACCGCACCTCGCGCACCGTTAAACCCACCGATGCCGGTGAGGCTTACATTGAGTGTGCGCGGCGCGTGCTGGTGGAACTGGAGGCGGGCAAGCGGGCGTTGCATGACGTTAAGGATCTGTCGCGTGGGCGCTTGCGGCTGGCCATGACCCCGACGTTCATGGCCTATCTGGTCGGGCCGTTGGTACGTGATTTCGCCGCACGCTATCCGGGTATCCATCTGCAGATTTTCGAGCTGTCGATGGACGACATCGAGGCGGGGCTGGCGGACGATTCGCTGGACATCGCGATTGCCTTTACCCCGGTGCGCCACCCGGACATCGAGTATATTCCGGCGTTTACTGAAACCCTGGGGATCATGGTCGGGCGCGAGCATCCGCTGTACGACAGCAGTGCGGTGCTGACATCGCGTGATCTTGCGCAACTGGATTTCGCCTTGCTGGCGCCAGATTTCATCACCCGGTTATCGATCGATGAGTATTTCCGTCAGCAGGGGATCACGCCGCAGGTGCGGATCGAGGTGAACTCGGTAAGTACGTTGCTGGAAGTGGTGCGGCATTCGCCGATGGCGACGATGTTGCCCGAAGCGATTGCCAGCGAAGACCGGGCGTTGCGTCGCTTGAGCGTCGAGAACGAAGCGCCGCAGCGTGGGGCGGCGTTGTTGCGGCGGCAGAATAATTACCACAGTGCGGCGGCGCTGGCGTTTGTGAATCTGGTGCTGCAAACGAAAATCTGACCAACAACACAGCCCCCTGTGGGAGCGGGCTTGCTCGCGAATGCGGTGTCTCAGTTGAGGTGATGGTGACTGACCCGGCCCATTCGCGAGCAAGCCCGCTCCCACAGGATTGTGTGTGAATTGCGGATATAAAAGGGGCCTGCTTCTGTTGGAAGCAGGCCCCTTTTATTTATTGAAGTTGTAACTCAGTAGAACCGGTCAATCACCCGAACTTCATTCTTGTTCTGCATCGAATCCCACGCCTGTTTCAGCGTCTGCAGGACATTACTGATGAAGTCCTTGTCGGCCGCAGCTTTCTTGCCGACATAACCGTGGCCGCGGCGGTACATCTTCAGGCGGGCCAGCAGGTTCTGGTTGCTGCGGTCGAATTCTTCTTCACCAGCGTGGGGCGACAGGCAGTCGATATGCACCTGACCCGACTTGCTGATCCAGAGAATGTGGCTGTCGTGGCTGTCTTTTTGCGCAGCGAACATACGAGCCAGTTCTTCGATAGTAGGTTGATTGTTCAGATTCATGGTGTTTGCCCCTTGACCAGTCTGGTGATCTTTCAAAGTTGATTCGCTAATACAGGTAGCCCATCGGTTAGTTGATCCCTGGCACCGAAACCAGGACGTCAGCGGTCGCCCGTGTGAAATACGGGGTCATGCATCTGTTGCATGTAGTCGTGTTGAATAACTGCTACGCAATAGCGTCACAACGAGGAGAAGCAGCGAAAACCGGGAGGCTCCTTGACGACGTTTTCAGGGTCGACCACAAGCGTCTTGAGAATTTTCGCCAGCGCTTCTCGTCCTTGTACTGGACGTTCAGGCCAGGTCAGCTTCTTCAATCTGCCTTGTGGGCAGCGTGTATCCGGAAAAAACAACTCGGCGGTCAGACGAGCTTGCTCAAGCGTGTTACCGATGTTCCCGATCGGGGAACGTCTTCATCATGCAAAAGCAAAACGGTGCCGTCAACGGTTTTGTAGTGATTATTTTTGTTCACTACATATTGTCGGACAAAGCTGTTTTGGAATGAGAAAAGATCCGTTCAGGCAACGGATGCGGGGGCGCGCAGGACGTAGAAGGTGCAGGGGTAACCGTCCACGGCGCGCTGTTGGCGGGTGAATGCGCCGCCAGTCAATTCGGGGATCAACCTGGCCCAGAAGCGCTGCGCAGGCAGGTTGGCGTCGATGTGGAAAATCTGCCATTGACCGGGCAGACGGCTCAAGAGGGCAGAGACGACAAACTGCGCGACGCCTTGGCCACGATAGCGTCGGGAGAGGAAAAAGTAGCCGATGTTGTGTTCGGCGCCGTCGATGTGGGCTTCGTCATCCACGGTCACGAAGCCGGCCAGTTCACCGTCGACGCAGATCAGGAACGGTTGGGTAGCTGGATTGCGCCAGTAGTCGTCTTTCGGCTGAATGCTGAAGAAGCCATGTTCGCCGAGCTTCAGTGGTAGCCATTGGCTGAAGTCGTACATGTAGAACTGCATGAGGTTTTCGATGGTTTGCAGTTCGTCGCGGTGGGCGGGGTGCAGTTCGATAGTGGGCATTGGGGGGAATTCCTGAAGATTGCGACTTCAGTATTGTCGACTCATACCTTGTGGTGAGGGGATTTATCCCCGATGGATTGCGCAGCAGTCCTCTTGTTTAAGTAAAAGCTGGGGCCGCTTCGCAGCCCATCGGGGATAAATCCCCTCACCACAGAGTCCCTCACCACAGAGTCCCCCACCACAGGACTGATCATTACTTCGCTGTGCGTTTGGCTGCGCTGGCAGTTTTGCTTCGGGTCGATTTACGCTTTTTCTTCCACGGCGCCGCAGCCTTGCCGGCCGGTGGCGGGCCGCTGATGGTCAGGCTCAGCGCCGAACAGCGGCTGACCTGCTTGCTCATCCACGCCGCCTGTTTGGTGACGAACTCCTCCAGGCTCATTTCGCCACTCTGCACCATGTCCAGCGCCTGTTCCCAGATGGCGGTGGTGCCGGGATCGGCAATCGCCCGGGGCACGGCGTCGATCAGGCTGAAGGCCGCCGCAGTCGCTGCCAGCGCCTTGCCGTTCTTCACCAGATAACCGCGATCCAGCAGGCCCTGAATGATTGAGGCGCGTGTCGCTTCGGTGCCGATGCCGGTGGTGTCCTTGAGTTTCTGTTTGAGCAACGGATCTTCCACCAGTTTGGCGACGTTCTTCATCGCCTTGATCAGGTCGCCCTCGGTGTAGGGCTTCGGCGGCTGGGTCCACAGATCCTTGAGGTTCACGCCGGCCACGGCGCAATCGATACCCTGACTCAGCGCCGGGAGGGTTTGCGGGGCTGGCGCTTCACGACCCTTGGCCGGGGCGAGGGTTTCGGGCAGGGCGCGTTTCCAGCCCGGTTCGATGATCTGCTTGCCGACGGCGCGCAAGGCTTCACCGGCGCAATCGAAGTCGGCCTGGGTGCGATCGTATTCATGGTTGGGCAGAAATTGCGCCAGATAACGCGCACGAATCAGGGTATAGACCGCCCGGTGTTTGCCGCTCAGGCGTTCGAGATTTTTCGCCGCGGCGGTGGGGATGATGCCGTGGTGGGCGCTGACCTTGGCGTCGTTCCACGCCCGCGAGCGGCGCTGCGGGTCGAGGTGACCGTTCAACACGTCAAGGCTCGGGTCGGCCTGACGCAGTGCCGCCAGTATCCCCGGCGCCTCGCTGTGCTGGCTCAGCGGCAGAAAGCCGCAATCGCTGCGCGGGTAGGTGATGACCTTGTAGGTTTCGTAAAGGGCCTGGGCGATGTCGAGAGTTTCCTGGGCGCCGAGACCGAGTTTCTTCGAGCAGACCTCCTGCAGGGTGCCCAGATCGAATGGCAGCGGTGCCACTTCACGCATGCGTTCAGTGCGCAGTTTGACCACCCGCGCACTGGCGGCGCTGTTCAGAGCAGCGGCTGCCTGCTGGGCCAGCGCCTGATTCAGGCAGCGATCCTGATCGTCGCAAACGTCGGAGGGCGCACGCCATTGCGCGGTGAACGGCGTGCCGTCGTGCAGCAGTTGCACATCGATCGCCCAGTACGGCACCGGCACGAAATCGGCGATGCTGCGGTCGCGATCCACCACCAGCCGCAGTGTCGGCGTCTGTACCCGGCCGACGGGCAGCACACCCTGATAGCCGGACTGCCGGCCCAATAGCGTAAACAGGCGACTCATGTTCATGCCGATCAGCCAGTCCGCCCGCGAGCGCCCCAGCGCCGAGTGATACAGGCTGAAGGTTTCCGCCCCTGGCTTCAGCGCGGCCAGAGCCTTTCGGATCGACGCTTCGTCCAGCGCCGACAGCCACAAGCGACGGATCGGCCCGCGATAGCGGCAGTGCTCGACCAGTTCCCGGGCGATCATTTCGCCCTCACGGTCGGCGTCGGTGGCGATGATCAGTTCGCTGGCCTCGCCCAACAGGCGCTTGACCGCCTTGTACTGGCTGGCGGTACGCGGCTTGACGGTCATTTTCCATTTGTCGGGAATGATCGGCAGATCCGCCAGCACCCAGCGCTTGTAGCGCGCGTCGTAGGCATCCGGCGGCGCGGTTTCCAGCAGATGGCCGATGCACCAGGTCACCGTGATGTCCGTTCCCAGCCAGCAGCCGTCGCCCCGACGTCTGGCGCCGAGCACGGCCGCGATGTCTTTGGCCTGGGAAGGTTTTTCACAGAGGTACAGCCGCATAACCACCGTCGTCGATCAGTTCACTGGAGGTGCACAGAATGGCCGGAGTTCGCGCCTGGGGCAACTTTTATCTGTATGGATATACAGATAAAAACGTTGCCGGGAATGACCGGTATTACCGGGACGGCGCGGGCGACTATCGAGAAATCGATTGGCAGGGCAGTTGACGCCCGTGTCAGGTTCACCGGGCTTCTCAGAAACGCGAGTGAGCGGACGATCTCGCCGTGGATCGCCGTGCTCGACGCGTACTGCCAACTCTGAAACAAGGAAGTCCCACCATGGCTCAAGCCAAAGCGAAAACCAGCAGCGCCTATGACGAAGTGAATGCCTTCAGCCACCTGTACGACCGTGGCGTCGGCCTGGTGAACGGCAAACCGTCGTTTACCGCCGACCAGGCAGCCGACGAAATCCTGCGCAAAAACCTATCGTGGCACGACAAGAACGGCGACGGCAAAATCTCGCTGACCTACACCTTCCTTACCGAGAAACCGGCAAACTACAACCCGAACCTCGGCAACTTCAGCCAGTTCAGCGCTCAGCAAAAGGCTCAAGCCATACTGGCCATGCAATCCTGGGCCGACGTGGCCAAGGTCACGTTCACTGAAGGCAAGGGCGGCGACGGCCACATGACCTTCGGCAACTACGACGTCAGCACCGGCGGCGCAGCGTTCGCCTACCTGCCGAGCGGCGGCAGCTATGACGGTCAGTCGTGGTACCTGATCAACAATCAATATCAGGTCAACAAGACTCCGGACACCAACAACTACGGGCGTCAGACCCTGACCCACGAAATCGGCCACACCCTTGGCCTGTCGCACCCGGGCGCCTACAACGCCGGCAACGGCAGTCCGACCTACAACGACGCCAAGTACGCCGAAGACACCCGTGGCTACAGCCTGATGAGCTACTGGAGCGAAGCCAACACCGACCAGAACTTCAGCAAGGACGGCAGCGGCGCCTACGCCTCCGCGCCGTTGCTCGACGATATTGTGGCGGTGCAGAAACTCTACGGTGCCAACTATGAAACTCGTGCCGATAACACCTGGTATGGCTTCAACTCCAATACCGGACGCGATTACTACACCGCGACTTCGGCCTCTTCGAAAGTGGTGTTTTCGGTATGGGACGGTGGCGGTGACGACTGGCTGGATTTCTCCGGCTTCACCCAGAACCAGAAGATCAACCTCAATGAGGGTTCGTTCTCCGACGTTGGCGGTCTGGTCGGCAACGTGTCGATTGCCTATGGCGTAACCGTGGAAAATGCGGTTGGCGGTTCGGGCAATGACCTGCTGATCGGCAACTCGGCCGTCAACCATCTGTTCGGCGGAGCTGGCAACGACATCCTTTACGGCGGTGGCGGCGCGGATGTGCTGTGGGGCGGCGAGGGCGCAGACACCTTCGTGTTCGGCGCGGCCAGCGACTCGACCAACAACCAGCCGGACTGGATCATGGATTTCAAGAGCGGCGTGGACAAGATCGACCTCTCGGGCATCGCCGCGTTTGCCACGGGGGCGGCGTCACTGAACTTCGTCAGCAGTTTCACCGGCCACGCGGGCGATGCGATCCTGACTTACTACGCGCAGAACGGTCAGACCGGGCTGCTGGTCGATCTGACCGGGCAGGGGCAGGTTGACTTTGCCGTGGGTGTGGTGGGGCAGGCGGTGGCGACTGATATCGTGGTTTGATGTGAAATGACAGGGCCAACCTGACGCTTGTGGCGAGGGAGCTTGCTCCCGCTCGGCGGCGAAGCCGTCGCAAAACCTGAAATCGCGTTATACCTGATGCAGCGCGATTTCCGGATTTGGGTCTGCTATGCAGCCCAGCGGGAGCAAGCTCCCTCGCCACAGTTCATTTGTCCCTGGAGAAACCCCAATGAGCACCACCGGCCTCAATCCCGTCATCACCCTCGAAGAACTCCCCGGTTGCCTGCTGGTGAAGTTCCACGGCATCCAGGTCGCGGCGTCCTCGCATGTGCTGGTGCTCCATGAGGCCAACTACCCGCCGGTGTACTACGTGCCCCGCGAGGACATCGACGAGAAATACTTCGCCCGCACCGACCACACCAGTTACTGCCCGTACAAGGGCGATGCCAATTACTTCAGCCTGCAAGTGCCGGGGCATGAGGGGGCGAATGCGGTGTGGACGTACGAGAAACCGAAGATCTCGGTCGATGCGATCAAGAACTATGTGGCGTTTTATCCGGATCAGGTGAAGTTTGAGGTGATCAAGGCTGACGCTTAGTTACTGGAGGAAGAGATTTAATTGTGGCGAGGGGATTCATCCCCGATGGACTACGTAGTAGTCCCCTTTTTCACGGGGGGCGCTACGCACCCCATCGGGGATAAATCCCCTCGCCACAGGTTTTTTTACCAAAGGATCATGTTTCAGATTCAGTTCTTATCGAGATCGATATTCTTCGTCTCCCGCAGACAAATCATCCCCACCACCAGGCTGACCCCGGTAATCAGCACCGGGTACCACAGCCCATAGAAAATATCCCCGGTGTACACCACCAGCGCGAACGACACCGTTGGCAGGAAACCGCCGAACCAGCCGTTGCCGATGTGATACGGCAGGGACATCGAGGTGTAGCGGATGCGGGTCGGGAACAGTTCGACCATCAGCGCCGCGAGCGGGCCGTAGCACATGGCCGAGATGATGATCAGTGCGACGATCAGCGCCACGATCATCGGTTTGTTGATCTGTTGCAGGTCGGCCTGTTGCGGGTAGCCGGCGAGGGTCACCGCGCCGCGCAGGGCCGATTCGTCGTAGCCGTCGATTTTCACGTCGCCGACGCTCACCTGCACGCCGCTGCCCGCCGGGGCGGCGACGCTGGAGTAGGGCAGGCCCTGCTTGACCAGGAAGGTCTTGACCTTGTCGCACGGGCTGTCGAATTTGGCCTTGCCCACCGGGTCGAACTGGAAGGTGCAGGTGGCCGGATCGGCCAGTACGGTGATCGGCGCCTGACGGCTGGCCTGATCGATAGCCGGGTTGGCGTAATGCGCCAGGGATTTGAAGATCGGGAAGTACAGCGCAGTGGCCAGCAGCAGCCCGAGCATCAGCACTGGTTTGCGTCCAACCTTGTCCGACAGCCAGCCGAAAATGATGAAGAACGGCGCACCGATCACCACACTGATGATCAGCAGGCTGTTGGCCACCGCCGGGTCCATTTTCAGGAACTGGGTGAGGAAGAACAGCACGTAGAACTGCGCAGCGTAAAAGGTCACCGCTTGCCCGGCGTTGATGCTGAACAGCGCGATCAGCACAACCTTGAGGTTCTCCCATTTGCCGAAGGATTCGCGGATCGGCGCTTTCGAGGCTTTGCCTTCTTCTTTCATTTTCAGGTACGCCGGCGATTCGTGCAGGCTCAGGCGGATCCAGGTGGAAATGCCCAGCAGCACGATCGACAGCAGGAACGGAATGCGCCAGCCCCAGACTTCAAACTGATCGCCAGTGAAGTAGCGGCAACCGAGCACCACCAGCAACGACAGCAGCAGGCCGAGGGTCGCGGTGGACTGAATCCAGCTGGTGTGGAAACCGCGTTTGCCGATTGGCGCGTGTTCCGCCACATAGGTCGCAGCGCCGCCGTATTCGCCGCCCAGCGCCAGGCCCTGAAGCATGCGCAGCACCACCAGAATGATCGGCGCGGCAATGCCGATGCTGGCGTAGGTCGGCAACAGGCCGACGCAGAACGTGGCGATACCCATCAGGATGATCGTGGCGAGGAAGGTGTATTTGCGTCCGATCATGTCCCCCAACCGACCGAACACCAGCGCCCCGAACGGCCGCACGATAAACCCGGCGGCGAAGGCCATCAGCGCGAAGATGAACGCGGTGGTGTCGTTGACCCCGGCGAAAAACTGCTTGCTGATCACCGCCGCGAGGGCGCCGTAGAGAAAAAAGTCATACCACTCGAACACCGTCCCCAGAGACGAGGCGAAGATGACTTTCTGCGTGGCATTGCTGGTGCTGGCGCCGCTCGCGGCGTCCAGCGGCTGAGCGTGTTCTGACATGTCGGTATCCCTCACAGTGATTGTTTTTGTTGTTCCACTGGTGTTGCGTGTCCGGGTACTGCGTGATGCCTTGAATCTGCTGTTGATTCCTGTGGGAGGGGGCTTGCTCCCGAAGGGGCTGTGTCAGTCAAATCATGGGTGAATGACACTCCGCTTTCGCGAGCAAGCCCGCTCCCACATTGGGGGTGTGAACAGGTCCTGAAAGGATCAACTGTGCCGCCTTCTCGGCAATCATCAGCGTAGGCGAACAGGTGTTGCCTGAGGTGATGCGCGGCATGATCGAGGCGTCGGCGATGCGCAGGCCGGGCACGCCATGCACGCGCAATTGCGCGTCGACCACCGCGTCAGCGTCACTGCCCATGCGACAGGTGCCGACCGGATGGAAAATCGTCGTACCGATGCGCGCCGCCGCTTCGTGCAATTGCTCCTCGCTTTGCAGGCTGTCGCCGGGCAGATATTCCACCGGTTTGAACGCTTGCAGGGCCGGGGCGCTGACGATGCGTCGGGTCAGGCGGATCGCGTCGGCGGCCACGCGCAGGTCTACAGGATGGCTGAGGTAGTTCGGTTGAATCAGCGGTGCTTCCTGCGGGTCTGCCGAACGGATGTCGATGCGGCCACGGCTCTGCGGACGCAGATCACACACCGACGCGGTGAACGCCGGAAAGCTGTGCAGCGGCTCGCCAAAACGCTCCAGCGACAGCGGCTGCACGTGATACTCAAGGTTGGCGGAAGTCTGCTCCGGCCCGGATCGGGCAAACGCTCCGAGCTGACTCGGCGCCATCGACAGCGGCCCGCTGCGGTCATACAGATAACGCAGGCCCATGCCCATCTTGCCCCAGACGCTGCCGGCGATCTGATTCAGGGTTCGAGCGTTCTGCAGTTTGTAGATCAGGCGCAGTTGCAGGTGATCCTGCAGATTGCCGCCGACCCCCGGCAGCTCATGAATCACCCCGATGCCGAGGCGTTCCAGTAACGGACGCGGGCCGATCCCGGAGCGTTGCAGAATGCTCGGCGAACCCACGGCGCCAGCGCAGAGGACGATTTCCTTGCGCGCCTTGAAGCTTTTCACCTGGCCTTCGTGACGCGCGCTGACTTTTGAAGCACGGCCGTTTTCCAGCAGCACCCGATCCACTTCAACCCCGGTCAGCACCGTCAGATTGGTCCGCTCGCGAACAGGTTTGAGAAAGGCCTTGGCCGCGTTCCAGCGCACCCCGGCCTTCTGGTTGACCTGAAAGTAGCCGCAACCCTCGTTGTCGCCCTGATTGAAGTCGTCGATGCTGGCGATGCCGGTCTGCTCGGCTGCGCTGCGAAACGCGTCGAGAATCGGCCATGACAGCCGCTGTTGCTCGACCCGCCATTCACCCTTGGCACCGTGAAATTCAGCGGCGCCGGCAAAGTGGTTTTCGCTCTGCTTGAACAGCGGCAGCACGTCGTTCCATGCCCAGCCCGGATTGCCCTCGGCGGCCCAGCCGTCATAGTCGCCAGCCTGGCCGCGCATGTAGATCATGCCGTTGATCGAGGAGCAGCCGCCGAGCACTTTGCCGCGTGGGTAGCTCAAGCTGCGACCTTGCAGGCCGGGTTGCGCTTCGGTCTTGAAGCACCAGTCGGTGCGCGGGTTGCCGATGCAGAACAGGTAACCCACGGGGATGTGAATCCATGCGTAGTTGTCGCGTCCGCCGGCTTCGAGCAGCAACACCCGCTGCTGTTTATCCGCCGACAGTCGATTGGCCAGCAAGCACCCGGCAGGGCCGGCGCCGACCACGATGTAGTCGTATTCTTCAAGGGAAGTCTGCATTCCCTGACCTCGCTTTTTGTTTTTATTGTCGGACACTCTAGTTGTTAGCTTTCGTTAAAAGAATGTTAGTTTTTGCGCAGCCGCTGTGCGTTTTCAAACAGCCCGGATTGACCATAGCTGACAAGGACACCCCATGTTCGACTGGAACGACCTGCGGTTCTTTCTGGAGTTGCAACGCAGCGGCCGCCTGCTCACCGCTGCCCGGCGCTTGAACACCACTCACGCCACCGTGGCCCGGCACATCGAGGCGATCGAAAAAAGCCTCGGCACCGCGCTGTTTGTCCAGCACGCCCAAGGCTATGAAATGACCCCGGCAGGCGAGGCGCTGCTCAAGCACGCCGAAGCCATGGAGAACGTCGCGCTGCTGGCCCAGGAAGAAATCACCCAGTCCACCGCACCGCTGGGCAAGATCCGTGTCGGCGTCACCGAAGGGCTGGGCATCAAGTTTCTCGCCAGCCGGATGATCGGCCTGTTCGAACGTTATCCGGGGCTGGAAGTGGAACTGGTCGCCGTGCCGCGCTTCGTCAGCATCCTCAACCGCGAGGCGGAAATCAGCATTCATCTGGAGCGCCCGGCAGCGGACATGCTGGTCACGCGCAAACTCACCGACTATCGGTTGGCGCTCTACGCCAGCCAACGCTACCTCGACAACGCACCGCCGTTGCGCAGCCGCGAAGACCTCGCGCGGCATGCGTGGATCGGTTATGTCGATGATTTGCTGTTCAGTCAGGAACTGATGTTCCTCAACAGCTTCTGCCGCAGTCCGCGCGTGGTGTTCCATAGCACCAGCGTGATCGCCCAGCAGGAAGCGGCGCGCTCGGGATTGGGCATTGCGGTGTTGCCTTGCTACATGGCCGCGTCGGATCCGGATCTGGTGGCGTTATTGCCGGATGACAGCATCGAGCGCAGTTACTGGATCAGTACCCGGCGCGAGCTGCACAAGTCAGTAAGGTTGCGGGTGGTCTGGGATTATGTCGTCGGCCTTTGCGAGGCGGAGCAGGAGCTGTTGCGCGGCTAGTCCAGCCTCACACAAATCCCCTTGTGGGAGCGGGCTTGCTCGCGAAGGCGGTATGTCTGTGAAGTAGATATCGACTGACACTACGCCTTCGCGAGCAAGCTCGCTCCCACAGGGTTCTGCGGTTGCTGCCGGATGACAGCATCGAGCGCAGTTACTGGATCAGTACCCGGCGCGAGCTGCACAAGTCAGTAAGGTTGCGGGTGGTCTGGGATTATGTCGTCGGCCTTTGCGAGGCGGAGCAGGAGCTGTTGCGCGGCTAGTCCAGCCTCACACAAATCCCCTTGTGGGAGCGGGCTTGCTCGCGAAGGCGGTATGTCTGTGAAGTAGATATCGACTGACACTACGCCTTCGCGAGCAAGCTCGCTCCCACAGGGTTCTGCGGTTGCTGCCGGATGACAGCATCGAGCGCAGTTACTGGATCAGTACCCGGCGCGAGCTGCACAAGTCAGTAAGGTTGCGGGTGGTCTGGGATTATGTAGTCGGTCTTTGCGAGGCGGAGCAAGGCCTGTTGCGCGGCTGATCCTGCCCACACAATTCCCTTGTAGGAGTGAGCCTGCTCGCGATAGCGGTGTATCAGGCGACTTCTGCTTCACAGTCATGCCGCTATCGCGAGCAGGCTCACTCCTACAAGGGATCGCATCTGGGGTTGAATAATATATGGATATCCGTATATTCGGTTTTCCATATGTTCGAGCCCACCCCCCATGCTCACCCCCACCGAACTGTTCAAAAGCCTGGCCGATGAAACCCGTGCCCGCGCCACCTTGCTGATTGCCGAGCAGGGTGAGCTGTGTGTCTGCGAGCTGATGTGCGCCCTCGATGACAGCCAGCCGAAAATCAGCCGCCACCTCGCGCAACTGCGCAGCAATGGGTTGTTGCTCGATCGCCGTCAGGGTCAGTGGGTCTATTACCGGCTCAACCCGGATCTGCCGGATTGGGTTCACCAGATCCTCAAGGTCACGGCCACGGCCAACGCCGATTGGCTCAAGGACAATGCCTGTCGCCTGCACAACATGGACGGCCGTCCTGCCCGCGAAACCGCGTGCTGCTGAACTTCTAATATCCCCGGAGCTATCCATGCGTGTCCTGTTCATGTGCACGGCCAACAGTTGCCGCAGCATCCTTTCCGAAGCCATGTTCAATCATCTGGCACGCGAGGGTTTCGAGGCGGTGAGTGCCGGCAGTTTCCCCAAGGGCCAGGTGTTGCCACGCAGCCTGACGACGCTGCAACAGGCCGGTATCGCTATCGACGGTTTGTACAGCAAAGGCAACGACGCCTTTGAAGGCAACCCGCCGGACATCGTCATCACTGTCTGCGACAAGGCAGCGGGCGAAACCTGCCCGGTGTACTTCGGCCCGGCGATCAAATGTCATTGGGGGCTGGAAGATCCCTCTGATGTGAGCGGTGACGAGGCCGCAGTGGATGCCGCGTTCCGTGCCACGCTGGCGATCATCGAGCGCCGCTGCGCAACCTTCCTCGGTCTTCCTTTCAAATCACTCAGCCGCGTTGAGCTTCAGCGCGAACTGGATCGCATCGGCTCCCTCTGAGCCGGAGGACGTATGTCAGAGCACCTGCCCAATCTTGATCACAGCCTGTTCGAAGGCCGGATCACATCACCTTCGCACGAACACAAACCGCGCATCCTGCTGCTCTACGGCTCGACCCGCGAACGCTCCTTCAGCCGTCTGCTGGTGGAGGAGGCCGCACGCTTGCTGGAGCACTTCGGTGCCGAGACGCGCATCTTCAATCCGTCCGGTTTGCCGTTGCCGGACGACGCCCCGGTCGATCATCCCAAAGTCCAGGAACTGCGCGAGCTGGTGCTCTGGTCGGAAGGTCAGGTCTGGTGTTCGCCGGAACGCCACGGCGCGATGTCGGCGGTGTTCAAGGCACAGATCGACTGGATTCCCCTTGAGCTCGGCGCGGTGCGTCCGACCCAGGGCAAAACCCTCGCGGTGATGCAGGTCTGCGGCGGTTCGCAGTCGTTCAACGTGGTCAATCAACTGCGGGTGCTGGGGCGCTGGATGCGCATGTTCACCATCCCCAATCAGTCTTCGGTGCCCAAGGCGTTCACGGAGTTCGACGAGGCGGGGCGGATGAAACCGTCAGCGTTTTATGACCGCGTGGTTGATGTGATGGAAGAGCTGGTGAAGTTCACCGTGCTGCTGCGCGAGCGCCAGGATTTTCTGGTGGATCGCTATTCCGAGCGCAAGGAAAGTGCCGAGCAACTGATGGCGCGGGTCAATCAGCGCTCGATCTGAAATGCACAAACCTTCTAGCCTCAACCCGCCAATTGTGGATTACTGGCCCCAGCCCACCACTGTACGCACGCCATGAGCAACTGGATCGACCTTGCCCACGACCGGGAAACCGGCATCGAAACCCTGCACGCGCATTTCGCCGGGCACGCGCACGCCTACGATCCGCACTGGCATGAAACCTACCTGATCGGCTTCACCGAGCAAGGCGTGCAGCGCTTCAACAGCCGTCGGGCGCGGCATGACAGCACGCCGGGCAAGGTGTTCATGCTGGAACCCGGCGACATCCATGACGGCGATGCGCCGAGCCCGGACGGCTTCACCTATCGCATGCTCTATCTGCAACCGGCATGGCTGGAGCAGGCGCTGGACGGTTTGCATCTGGGCAGTTATGGCAGCGGCTTGCCGGGGATCGGCAGTGTGCTCAACGATGATCCCGAACTGGCCCGGGCCACCTTGTTTGCGTTCAATGCGCTGCATCAGCAGGACGTACGCATGGTGCGCGACGTGGCGCTGGATGCCTTGCTTGAACGATTGGCGATTCACTTGTATCGCCGACCACAACCGACCGCTGCCAACCGCGCACCGTTGATCGCCCGTCAGGCCCGTGACTACCTGATGGCCTATCACGAACAGGACATCAGCCTGCAAACCCTGGCCGATGTCTGCGGCACCGACCGCTTTCGCCTGACCCGCGCGTTCAAGGCAGCCTATGGACTCGCACCGCACGCATGGCTGATCCAGCTGCGTCTGAGCCGTGGCCGGCAGATGCTTGCCGCCGGCATGCAGCCAGTGGAAGTCGCCGGTCGCCTCGGATTCGCCGACCAGAGCCATCTCGGCCGCTGGTTCGTGCGTGCCTACGGCATCACGCCGGGCGCCTATCAGCAACGCGCCATTGGTACCTTTCGACGCTGAACAAACGTTCAAGACCGTCACCTTGCTCAACCATCACAGTGGGCCCTGACTTTCTACAGGGCCGTGCCATGCTTGCGTTCATCCTCTTTGCCTTCGTTGCCTCGATCACCCCGGGGCCGACCAACCTCATCGTGCTCAGCACCAGCGCCCGACGCGGCTGGCGGCCGTGCCTGCCGATCATTCTCGGTGCGGGGGCGGGCGCCGCTTCGTTGGTGTGGGTGGCCGGCGCTGGCGCCAGTACGCTGATGCTGCCCGGTGTGCGCCCGGTGATCAGTGCGCTGGGGATGGGCTGGATGCTGTGGCTGGCGTGGCAGATCTTCAACGCCCCCGTTACCGCCATCGACCCGGAAGCGGGGGAAACCAAGTCTGAACTGGGTTTGATCGGCGCAGCCTTCTTGCAGTGGGTGAACCCCAAATCGTGGTTCATGGCGATTGCCGTGATCAGCGTGTTTACCGCGCAGGGGCAGGGGTTGAATGCGCTGTGTCTGGCGTTCTTTCTGGTGTCGTTGCCGTGCCTTGGCGTCTGGGCGTTGTTGGGGCGTGGGGCGGCGCGCTGGCTGAGCAATCCGGCGCAGTTGCAGTGGCTGAACCGGATTTTGGCGGTGTTGCTGGTGGTGTCATCCACTGCTGCGTTGCTGCACAACTGAGCCAAGAGGCATCGACAAGGTGGCGCGCAAGCCGCCCTCAGGCCGGTTGACCAAGGTAATCCGTCCGCCCAGACGCAATGCGATGGTGTTGACGATGGTCAGCCCCAAGCCCGCACCTTGCGTGTTGCCGCGGCTGTAAAAGCGTTCGAACAGACGCGCCCGATCCGCTTCGTCTATCCCCGGGCCCTGATCCTCCACGCTCAGCAGGCACCAGCCCTCGGCCTGGCTCAGTTTGACCGTGATCACGCCGTGCTCCGGCGAGAAGTTGGCGGCGTTGGTGATCAGGTTGCCCAGGGCAATGTCGATCGCAGCGGTACTGGCCATGACGTGGAACGGTTGTTCGCCGTCCTCGAAGGCCAGTTCCAGGTGTTTGCTCAACAGCCACGGCGTCAGTTGCACGAGGCTGTTGCGCACGGTTTCGTTGAGATCGATGCGCTGCAACGGCGGCGGGTTGGATTTCGGTTCGAGGCGGGCCATGGTCAGCAACTGGTTGACCAGACGGCTGGTGCGGTCGACGCCGGAAATCAGAAACTGCAACGACTCGCGGCGCTCCTGTTCGGTACCGGCCTCCAGCAGGTTTTGCGCATGCACCCGCAGCACCGCCAGTGGCGTGCGCATCTCGTGGGCGGCGTCGGCGATAAAGCGCCGTTCGCGGCCAAGCACTTCTTGAATCTGCGCGAGCATGCGGTTGAGCGCTGCCTGCATCGGTTCCAGTTCGCTGGGCAGCGGCGTCAGTTGCAGCGGCTCCAGCGAGCCGCTGTGTCGGGCGCGCAAGGTTTGCGCCATGTTCGCCAAGGGCCTGAGTCCCCAGCCGATCGCCAGCCAGACCATCGCCGCGAGTATCAGGCTGCCGAGCACGTTCGGCCACAGCGTGTGGCGCACGATGCGATCAACCAGATCGGCGCGCACATCATCGCGTTCGCCGACCCAGATGCGCAGACCGTTCTGCGGGTCTTCGAGCATGAAGGCGCGCCAGTGACGGTTGTTCAAGTCGACCACATCGCTGAAGCCCGGCTTCGTCGGCGGGGCGGTGAACGACGGGGCACTGGCGGTGTGCACCAGCACCTCGTTTTTCGGGTTCCACACCTGGAAGGCGATCTTGCTTTCGTAAGGATGGCCGTCGACGCGTGGCTTGGCTTCGCCGAGCGCCTGATTGAACGCCTGATACAACTGCGAGTGATCCTTGCTCGCCATCGGCATACGCATCACGCCTTGTAGCAGACGAGCGTTTTGCGCCAGTTGCGCGTCGTAGACTTCGGCGATTTCGTGGTTGCTGTCGTGCAGGTTGAACACGCTGAGCACCGCAAGACCGGCGAGCAACAGCCCGATGATCAGCGTCAGCGTACGGCGACGAATCGAGGTCATCGACGCTCCTCCACCAGATAACCCACACCGCGAATGGTGCGGATCAGGTCGGTGGAGAATTTTTTGCGCAGGTGATGGATGTGCACTTCCAGGGTGTTGCTCTCGGCTTCTTCGTTCCAGCCGTAAAGCAACTGGATCAGTTGGTCGCGGGTCATCACCCGGCCCGGCGGCGAGAGCAATTCATGCAGCAACTGATACTCCTTGGGCGTCAGCGCGACAGGTTGACCCTGATAGCTGACCTGCTGGGTGCCGGGGTTGAGGCTGATCCCGGCGTGTTCGATCAGCGCCTGGGCGCGCCCGGCACTGCGACGCAACAAGGCGCGCAGGCGTGCCTTGAACTCATTGAGGTCGAAGGGTTTGACCAGATAGTCGTCGGCGCCGGCGTCCAGCCCGGCGATGCGGTCTTCGGTGGCATCGCGCGCGGTGAGGATCAGCACCGGCAGGTTCGAACCGCTGTCGCGCAGACGGCGCAGCACTTCGAGGCCGTCCATGCGCGGCAGGCCCAGATCGAGTACGGCAACGTCAAAGGTTTCACTGAGCAGCGCATGCAACGCGCTGCTGCCATCCTTTAACCAATCGACGGTGTAGCCCTCGCGCCCCAACGCCTGATGAATGCCTTCACCGAGGGCTACGTCATCCTCAATCAGTAATAAACGCACGCGGACTCCTGTCAGTCGAGTTTCTTGTTCACGTCCACCAGCAGGGCGGCGATCTCTTTGCGGCGCCCGGTGTCAGCGGTTTCCCGGCCCGGGCGCGGGGCGGCCTGCTGGGCCTTGAGCAGCGCGACCCTGGCTTCAGCGTAGCGCTTCTGACGGTAGAGGTGATCGCCCCAGAAGTACAGACTGTCGATGCCCTCCGGATTCAGTTGCAGCGCTTGCTTGAGCAGTTGCTCGGCCTTGTCGCTGTCGCCGAAACCGATCGGCCAGCCCGGGACGCGATCATACAGCGCGGCGAGGCTGGTGTAGGCCGAGCCTTGCAAGGCTTTGGGGTCGAGTGTCAGGGCTTTTTCCAGATCGGCCTTGGCGTCCTTGGCCTTGCCCAATGCACCGAGTCCGCCCTGAGCGCCGGCCCAACTGCTGGTGACGATGCCTTTCCAGATCCACGCTTCGGCCACTGCCGGACGCTGGGTGGTAAAGGCAGTGGCTTCGGACGACAACTGCTCGAACGCGGCGGCGCGCTGTTTTTCTGCCACTTCATATTGGATGTGCGCCCAGCTCTGCTGGATGCCGTTGAGGCGTTGCTGATCGGCAGGTTCCAGCGCCCAGACGCTTTGGCTGAGGGCGGCGAGCAACAGGCATGCGGAAAGTCTTTTCATGATTTTGGCGGCTCGTTGTCAGGTTTCTCACTGAGGCGGCGAATCAGCGGCAACTGCTTGCGCAGGCCTCGATCCACCAGATGTGGCAGCAGATTGTTCAGGCGTACGAAGAAGCGCTCCGGCCAGCCCAGATACAGGTCGCGGCGGTCGCCGGCGATCGCGTGGATCACCGCCGAGGCGACGGTTTGCGGGTCATCGACGTTGGCCTTGAGCGCATCGTTCAAGGCTTGCGCCGCTGCACTGTTCATCGACGTGCGCGTGGCCCGGGGCGCGACATACAGCACGTTGACCCGGGTGTCGGCCAGTTCGCGGCGCAGCGCTTCGGAGAATCCGCGCAGGGCGAACTTGGTCGCGCAATAACTGGCGTAACCGGGGTAGCCGATCGAGCCGTAAGTGGAACCGACGTTGACCACCATCGCGCTGTCGGCCTGTTTGAGCAGTGGCAGCAGCAGTTTGGTCAGGCACATCGGTGCGCTGATGTTCACCGCGAGCATTGCGTTGATGTCGCTGTCATCCAGCTGCTCAAGCATGGCGAAATGATTGACCCCGGCCGCGTTGATCAGCAGGTTGATGCCGCCAATGGCTTCGGCGGCGGCCAGCACTTTGCGCCGGTCGCTGAGGAAGGTCAGGTCGGCGGCGACCCAGCACAGCGAATTCGGGTAGCGCTCAAGCAACGGCGCCAGCGCCTGCTCATGCCGGGCCACCGCCAGCACCTGGGCGCCGGCGGCGCACAAGGCCTCGGTGATGGCCATGCCGATGCCGCCACTGGCGCCAGTCAACACCACCCGCGCATCACGCAGCTGCATGTTGAGCCTCCGCGTCACGCGGCAGGCCACGGAACATGTCGGAGTACAGGCGATAGACGACTTTCGAGGCGTGGATCACCGCTGCCTGATCCTCTGGATCTTCCAGCTGATTCATCAAGTGGCGATAGGTTTGCATGTGCTCGATGTCCAGAGAACCGTGCGAGCTGAGGTAGCTGAACGCGGTGTCCGGCAGCGCCAGACGCTCGCGAATGCTCCCCGCCGCATGGGTGGCCAGGGCGATGCTGGTGCCTTCAAGCACGTTGACCATGCCGAACAGGCCCACCGGATTGCCTCGGGCGATCAGGTCGTAGAGGAAGCTGACCATCAATTCGATCGGCAGCGATGGCTGCCCGTCGCGCACCGCGTTGCGATCACCGCCACACGCGGCGATGTCGTTGAGCACCCACTGTTCATGGCCGTATTCGTCTTCGATGTATTCGCAGACGGCCTTGCGCAGCCACTCCAGCCGTGTCGGCAGGCGCGCGCCGCAGGCCATCATCAACGGCACGGTGTGGCGCACGTGGTAATACGCCTGAGCCAGAAATGCCCGATAGCTTTCCAGGCTGACCTTGCCTTGCAGGGCATCGAGGATGATCGGCAGGTTGAACAGCTCGTGGCGTTCCTGCTGCGTGGCTTCTTGCAGGGTGTCGAAAAAACTCATGATGCGGACTCCTCGGAAACAGCGGATTCAGTCAATTGGGCGTGGTACAGCGCGACAATCGCCTCGCGGCGCGGGCGACCATTGGCGGTGAGCAAACCATTGGTGGCGGTGAACGGTTGCGGCAGGCGCGTCCAGCGGTGCACCTGGGCGTAATCGGGCAAGGCTTCGTTGGCTTCGGCGACCGCTGCCGCCAGCTCCGCGTCGCTGCAATCGGCACGGTGCGGCCAGAGCAAGGCGTGGTTGTGCGGCAGGGCCTCGCCGTAGACGAAAGCCTGGGCGATATGGCGGCGCTGGGTCAGTTCCGACTCGACCCATTCCGGGTTGACGTTGCGCCCGAAACTGGTGACGAACTGGTGCTTCTTGCGGCCCTTGAGGTAGAGGAAACCTTCGGGGTCGAACTCGCCCAGATCGCCGCTCGGCCACCATTCATCAGCGTATGGCGCGTCCCCCAGATAACCGAGCAGCGCCGAGCCCTTGATCAGTACTTCGCCGTCTTCGGCCAGGCGCACTTCAACGTGCGGCAGCGGCTGGCCGACGCTGCCCGGACGCCGTGCGCCGGGGCGATTGAGGCACACCACCGAGGCGCATTCGGACAAGCCATAACCTTCGAAAACCGGCAGGCCGACACGCTGCGCTCGGTGCAGCAAGTCCTCCGAGACCCGCGCACCACCGACGGCGGCGAAACGCAGTTTTTGTGGATCGAAGGCTTTCTGTTCGGCAGCGCTGACCAACATCAGCAACAGTTGCGGCACCAGAATCAGACTCTCCGGCGCACGTCCGGCCAGATAACCCAGCAGGTGCGGTACATCGACGCCGCTGGCGCCCTGTATGCCCAAGGTTTTCTGGCTCGGCAGACTCAGCGTCGCACCGGCGTACAGCGCGGCGTAGCAGCCGAGGTTTTCCAGCAGAATCGCCAGTGGCAGCAACGCCAGATGATGCTGCGGATCGGTGGATTTGCTCGCTTGATCCAGCTCACGCGCCACACGCAGCAAACTGTTGGCGCTCAGGCACACGCCTTTCGGTGTGCCGGTGGTGCCGGAGGTGAAGGTCAGTTTGGCGGTGCCGGCTGGCAGGCGACTTGGGCCATCGAACGTGCGGCACCAGAACTCACCGTGCTTCTCGTAACCGGCGGCGAGCAGCTCGGCGTCCAGCTCCGGTTCGGCAATCACCCGTTCGGCCTGGCTCTGTTCCAGGCAATGGGCACGTTGCGCGGAGCTGAAAAACGCCGGCAGCGTCACGCAGGTCAAGCCCTCGAACAGCACGGCCAGATCCCACAGCATCGCATCGACGCCGTTATCCAGTGCCAAGGCGATCACCTGCGCCTGTTCATCGCGCAGGCGCTCCTGGCGATACAGCACCTCGGCGTAAACAGTGGCGTAATCGAGTTTCAGCGTATCGCCCCACAGCGCGGTGCTGTTGTCATTGCGCCGGGCGTGGTCGCGCAGGGTTTCCTGGAAGCGTTGCAGTTCAAGCGACATGGCAGGCTCCTTCAATCGAGGTCGGCAGTCCCAATCGAGTGAACAGGCCGATATTGCGCAAATGGATGAAGCCGGCGCGGATGTTGCCGACGTGCACCCACGGCTTGCTTTCGTAATAACTGCCCCAGTGTTGACGCTCGTCACCCAGGCGATCCGGGTCGGCGGCGCATAATGTCACTGGCTTCAGACCGAGCCGATGGAAGCTGTTGACCAGCCCGATGTTGCCGGTGAACGTCACCCATTCCAGGCCGCCCATGGCCAGCAGATAGGTGATGGCGATGATGCTCATGCGTGCGCTGCCGGTGTCGCTGGCGGCGAGGTTGCCGACTTCGACGATGCCGGTGCGATCCACCGGACGATCCGCTGCAGCGCTGATCAACGGTTCGATCGGTTCATCCAGATAGCGCTCGAGAAACAGCGGCTCTTGATGTGCACGACGTACACCAGCCACCGCACACAGCTCACCGTCGCCGTTGTGCATGCCGAACAGCTCGGGCATAAAGTGCCGAATGTCGGCGCCGTGGGCTTTGCGAAAACGCTGCTGGATGAAAGCTTCGAAAGTCTCTCGCAGCGCGTCGTCGGGCAAGGCGCCGGTCAACGTCATCTGCGGCGTTTCGGCTTGACCGAAGCGCAGGGGAAGGGGAATGTTCCAGTCGAAATCGGGCATGGGCAGAACGCCTCCCTCAATGATTTGAGCGCAGTATCGGAGGCGTTTCTTAACGAAGTCTGAAGGTGAAAAAAGGTTAATCAACGGGCAATCTTCAGATTGTCTTAAGACTGCAAGGGCAGGGTGGCACCGTCGGTTCGCCCTGCAACCGGATCGAGACTGTCGAACGAATCGACCGTCACTCACGACAATCACGAGGCGCTACTTATGACCCGCGACACCGCCGTAACCCGTTATGGAAAACTGTCAATTACGTTGCACTGGCTGATGCTGGCGCTGTTCGTCGGCGTCTATGCCTGTGTCGAAATCAAAGGCTTCATGCCCAAGGGCAGCGAAGCGCGCGGCCTGCTGATGGGCTTCCATGGCCTGTTCGGCGCGAGCATTTTCGTGCTGGTGTGGGTGCGTCTCCTCGGCCGCTTGAGCCCACGCCCGCCGATCACTCCCAAGCCCCCAGCCTGGCAGACCGGCATCTCGCACCTGATGCACCTGGCGCTGTACGTGCTGATGATCGCCACGCCGATCCTCGCCTGGCTGATGCTCGCTGCTGCCGACAAACCGTTCCCGTACTTCGGCTTCCACGTCCCGGCACCAGTCGCCATCGACCCGGACTTCGCCAAACAGCTCAAGTACTGGCATGAAACGCTGGGCAGCGCCGGCTACTGGTTGATCGGCCTGCACGCGGCGGCGGGGCTGTTTCACCACTACTGGGTGCGGGATAACACGCTGGTGCGGATGTTGCCGGGCCGCACCGAATAACCCTGAGCCCCTTCAACCCCCAATCCCTGTGGGAGCGAGCTTGCTCGCGAAGGCAGTGTGTCAGTCAGCGATGATGCCGGCTGACACGACGCCTTCGCGAGCAAGCCCGCTTGTATGTTTAGACTTGAAGGGGTGGGCGGGACTACAGACTCGATTCTGACTCTGACCAGTACAGAC